>JAGGYH010000063.1 GCA_021162615.1 Candidatus Aminicenantota bacterium | reverse complement strand
TACTCAGCGTCCGGCTTCGCCGGATGCCCTCGAAAAGCCTCATCCGAAGGCTAAATCTTCAATGTCGCCACGACCACACCTGAATTTCAGTAAGTTTAAGCAACCTCGACTTGTGAATAATCCAGGTAAATATACAACATTCTTAGGATTGTTTTTGTATCAAATAAAGCAGGCTAATTTATAGAAAGGAAAAGCCAATGATTTTAAATGAAAAAAAGGCTCCTCCTCTTAGCGATAATTTTAACCTTTGGCCCCAAAATAATACAACCAAAGTCTCCATCGGCCTAGTCATTATCTCTCTTTTCCTCAGCTTTTTCGCCAGCTGTGAGAGGAAGGAAACCACTCTTTCCTCCTCCACCGAAACCGTAGGCCCCCAGCCAAGCGGGAAAAGTATCTTACCCGTAAACCAGGTGCTTCGCCCCTATGGTTCCCAGCTAATTTTGCCTGGCCTTAGGCCCCAAGCTTTAGCCATCTCTCCCGATGGCAGCATGGTGGTGGTCTCGGGTAAAACAAACGAACTAGTAGTTCTTGATCCCCTTAGCCTTCAAATTCTCCAGCGAGTGGAATTCCCGGCAGAAGAGCAGAAAGAACCGCCCTCAGCTTCTTCAGCCAATATAATTAATCCTGACCCAAAAGGGCAGTTGAGTTATACAGGTCTCACTTTTTCCCCTGACGGGCACCTCATTTTTCTGAGCAATGTCAACGGCAGTATTAAAGTTTTCTCCGCGGCGCAAAGAAAAATGATCACTCCCTCCCATACCATCGCCTTGCCTCCGGCTAACGCCCCCCGCAGGAAAGCGGAAATACCTGCCGGACTAGCCCTAAGTCCTGACGGCCAGAAACTTTATGTCTGTGGAAATCTTTCCAATCGCCTCATTGAAATTAATGTTTCCACAGGAGAGGTCTTAAGATTATTTGACGTTGGAGTGGCTCCTTTCGCCGTAGTGTTAAAAAAAGATAAAGCTTATGTTAGTAACTGGGGAGGGCGAAGACCAGGCCTCACTGATTTAGTTGGACCAGCGGGGCGAGGCACTTTAGTTAAAGTTGATCCCGAAAAATTTATTGCTTGCGAAGGCTCAATAAGTGTCATTGACCTGGCCAGCGGTCGCCTCATAAATGAAATTATCGTGGGCCTTCATTCCTCGGCCCTGACTTTATCTCCCGATAGTCGTTATCTAGTTTGTGCCAATGCTGCCTCCGATAACCTGAGTGTCATCGATACGCGTACTGATGAAGTCGCAGAAACTATCTGGGTAAAACGCAGCCCGGCTGACCTCTTTGGCGCCTCCCCCAATGCTTTGTGTTTCACTCCCGATGGAAAATGGCTATTAGTAGCTAATGGCACTCAGAATGCCGTAGCCGTAGTTGACTTTAAACCCGAGAAGAAAAAATCACAAATCAAAGGCCTTATTCCCGTAGGATGGTTCCCCGGAGCTTTAGGCTGGCATCAATCCCAGCACAAGGTTTGGGCGGCCAACATCAAGGGGATTGCTGACCGCCCGCAGATAGATTCGCGGACGGGACTCCACGGATTTAATACCCACCAATATTACGGTTCTGTTTCGGTTTTTTCTCTCCCTAAAAAAACTGAGCTGAAGAGGCTTACTCATCTCGTGTTCGAGAATTTTCACCGGGAAAGAATCGAGGCCGCTTTAAAAAAACCACAGCCTCGACAGAAAGCAAAGCCCATCCCTTCCAGAATCGGCGAACCAAGTTTGATAAAACATGTGGTTTACATTATTAAGGAAAATCGGACCTATGACCAAGTTCTGGGTGATGTCACTGAAGGAAACGGCAACCCTTCTTTGTGTATCTTTGGAGAGGAAGTAACCCCTAATCAGCATAAATTAGTCCGCGAATTTGTCTTGCTTGATAATACTTACTGCAGTGGCATTCTCAGTGCTGACGGGCATCAATGGTCAACGACCGCTTTTGGGACCGATTATCTAGAGCGATCCTTTGCTGGTTGGCCTCGGAGCTATCCCGATGGAATGGGGGAAGATGAAGTTGATGGTCTGGCCTACGCTCCTACCGGATTTATTTGGGATAACTGCCGTCGCCACGGCATCTCTATCTGGGATTTCGGTGAATTTGCCATCCCGGAAGTCAAATGGCAAGACCCCACTAAGAAAGGTCGGCCGAGTTGGAAAGATTGCTGGCATGAATATCTCGAAGAAAAAGGTGAAGTAGTCATCGGTTCCCGCCCAGGGATACCCTCGATTTCTGATTTTACCCCCACCGATTATATCGGATGGAGCATGGAGGTTCCTGATGTATGGAGAGCCCGCTACATCAAGAAACAGATAAAAAAATGGGAAGCCGAAGGAGAAATGCCGGCTTTGGTCTTAATCTGTCTGCCAGTTGATCATACAAGCGGTACAAGGGCCGGTTATCCTACTCCCCAAGCCTCCGTTGCTGACAACGATTTAGCCCTCGGCCAGATAATCGAAGTTTTGAGCCACAGCCGTTTCTGGCCGGACATGCTCATCATGGCCATCGAAGATGACCCCCAAAACGGCTTTGACCATGTGAGCGGCTATCGCACCACCGCCTACTTAGCCGGTCCCTACGTGAAGCGAGGACAAGTTATCCACACTCAATACAACACAACCAGCCTCTTACGAACTATTGAACAGATCCTCGGACTTTCCCCGATGAATCAATTTGATGCGACCGCAACGCCCATGTTTGATTGTTTCACTGACCAGCCTGATTTGCGCCCATTCGCGGCTGTCCCAAACCGAATTCCCCTCGATGAATTAAATCCCGAACCCAAGCAAATTACCGATGCTTTACTCCGGAAGAATGCCCAGATTTCAGCTAAGTTAAACTTTAAAATAGTGGATGCTTGCCCGGAAGATGTGCTGAATCGAATAATTTGGCATTCAGTAAAAGGCCCCAAAGCTCCTTACCCCATTTGGGCCGTCACTTTGGTTGAGGACCGGGATTAACTACGCCAAAGCCCAACCGGGCCGCATTTTCAAAAGTTCTGGCTTTAGCTTTTTTCTATAAAAAGCAGAAATTCTTATTTCTTAACAGGGTAAGGGGGATGCTTGGGCACCTCCACCGGATCTTTTTTTATTAACTCTTCTAAGAAGGCGATGGCTCGCTCCAATTGGGCATCTCGGCCTTGAAAAGTTTCGTAGGGAAGATTGTCGACCACAATGTCAGGTTCAACCCCGTGTCCCTCGATTAGCCACTCTCTTTCCGGCCCATAAACACCAGACTCAGCAGCGGTGGCAATACCCCGGTCAACCAGGACATTGCTGGAAGATAGCCAGATTTCACCACCCCAAGTTCGGGTGCCAATAACCTTGCCCAGTCCTAAACGACGAAAGCCTTCGGTAAAAGCTTCTCCGTCAGAGGCGGTATATTCATTACACAGCACCACCATATGGCCCCGGAAAGCATACTGCATATTCCAGGTGGGATTTCCTACGCGGTCTTGCCAGTAGAACCAGGCTTTACGCAGCAATTTCTCCAAAATCCAGGAATCAATATTGCCTCCATCGTTATGGCGAACATCAATAATCAAGCCTTGGCGGTTGTAGACGGGGTAAAAGTTTCTCACCCACTCGGTGTAATTATTGCCCCCCATGGCCCGAAGATGAACATATCCTACTTTACCAGCGGTCTGTTTTTCCACCTGGAGCCGGCGGGTATATTCCCACTCACTATAACGAAGGTTGTACTCGGCTGAAAGGGTAATGGGGTAAACGATTTCTTTATAAAGCTGGCCATCGCTGCCTTTTAATTCTAAAAGCACTTGGGTACCGGCGGTATTTCTCAGAAGGAGGCTCGGGTGTTCAACTCCGAGGGTCGGGCGGCCATTAATTGCGACAATAACGTCCCCTTCTTTTATCTTTAATCCAGGCCGGGCCAAGGGAGAAAATTTTTCAGGGTATTCGGAATCAGTCCGGTAAATGTGGACAATCCGCCATCCGCCGACCTTCTTGTCTTTCACCAGTTTGGCGCCCAGCGAACCAGGTAAAATATCGTCGGGAGGCCGCCTTATATCCCCACCACGGACAAAAGTATGAAGAGCCGATAATTCGCCTACCAAGTGAGCAATGAGGTCATTTAGCTCTTGACGATCGCTGACTCGCTCCAGGTACGGGAGATGGCGCTGCAGCAGTCCTTCGTAATCAACACCATGAAGGCGGCGGTCGTAAAAATAGTCTCTTTCCATCCGCCACGCATCTACAAACATCTGGCGCCATTCCGAGCGAGGATCAATGGGAAATTGCCACTTAGAAAGATCCGCCTTGCTTTCAGCTAGTGAAGCAGGCTTTCTCGGTTTCGCCTCAATAACATAAAACTCAGATCCCTTTTGAACCATTATTTTTTTACCAGAGGCTGACAGTTCATAGCGCCGAACATTTTCCACGAGGGTGACTGGTTTCGGCCGGCGGTTGGTTACAGTCACCGCTTTAAGTTTAGGCTTGCCGGCGGCTTTTGACTCCCGGTCGATAAAAAACAATTCCTCCTGGCCGACAGATAAATTAGAATAGACGCTCGGGGGAAGAGGAACTTCAAAAACCCTATCTTGGAGGCCCTGAAAATTGATTTTCACCCGGACCTTAGAAGGCGCTTCTTTCGACTTTTGGCTAGTTTTTTTGGCCGGAGAAGAAGATGAAGACTTTGCTTCTCCCTTGGACGTTTCCTTCTCAGCCAATAATTCGTTCTGCGGTGTCCAAGGAAAAATATCTTTCCCGCTCAGACCAAGGGCGTAAATTCTTGTGCTTCGATCAAAGTAAGGCTCTGGTTGGCGCGGTCCCCACGGGCTTCTCACCACACTCCGAAAATAGCGGTCGGATAGAAAATAAAGCCATTTACCATCCGGACTCCAGGACGGGTTGTAAGAATCAACTCGTTCGCTGGTCACCGGAGTAATTTGGCCGCTGCTAATTTCCAGAATTTTTATCTGCTGGAATTGATTGTCAGCGGCTTCAACAAAAGCTAAGAAGCGGCTATCGGGTGACCAAGCTAAGTCTTGAAACATATCATTAAGGCTGGTGGCCACACGCTTTAGTTTCTTTTCCTTAAGGTCAGCTAACCAAAGCTGGTAGTTCTTATCAGCAAAGGCTAACCACCGACCGTCGGGAGAGGGAACTCCATCAAAGCGAAGAACCTTGGCTCCTGTGGTTAATTGTTCGGGCTTGCCTAGGCCATTAGCTGGGGCCTGGTAAAATTCCCATTCCCCGGTTTGGTCATTTAACAGCATCAAACTTTTACCGTCCGGGAAGAAGCGGGCAGCTCGGTGGCGAATCCCCTCCTGATAACTTACCCTCACCCAGCGCCCCCCTTCCACGGGAGCCACAAAGACATTTCCTCGCGAGACAAACACCAGCCGCTCCCCATTAGGAGAAATGTGCGCAGAAGTTAGATAATCAACAGGTTTTTTAATCCATCTCTCCCGCATCCGGTCAAAGTCAGAAGGAATGATGATATCCAAAGGGACATCCTGATTTTTTTCAATATCATAAAGGTAAAGATCAGCCACCAGTTGATAAACAATGCGGCCATTATGGAGGGAGGGCGAACTTACATCGTATCCCTTATGAAAAGTAAGCTGTTTTAAGTCGGAACCATCTAGGTTCATCGACCACAAATTCATGGTGCCGCTGCGGTCGCTGACGAAATAAATCCTGTTTTTCCAAGACATCGGGTTTTTACTGGTTCCGGGGTAATCTGCCGTTAGAGGCACCGCTTCTCGAGGATTGGCCAGGTCAAATTTCCAAAGATTTTGAACCGTTCCTCCCTTGTATCGCTTGGTGTAACTTCCTTGGAAAGGAAGACGAGTAAAAACAAGCATTTTCTCATCGGGAGTAAAACAACCTTCAGCTGCCTGGGCCAAGGGAACCAGGGATTCTTCATTGGTGGCCGGGTCAAGAAGAACTAGCTGGGTGTCAGGAAGAGTCGAATATTTGCTGGTGGCGTAGATAGTTTTACCTGAGAGCGTCCAACCAACTACTGTTGACGTCTGGCCGGAGAAGGTCCGCCGCTGGGGGAGACCGCCTTCCAGCGGCATCGTATAGACTTCGGTCGGCCCCTCGTATTGGGCAGAGAAAGCTAAGGTCTTTCCGTCAGGGGAAATGGCCGGATGCGACTCTTCACCATGATGAGTTGTTAGGCGACGAGCTAAACCCCCATTAAGGCTCACTGCCCACAAGTCACCTTCCGATACAAAAACGACCAGGTCATCATGAATTGCCGGGTAACGATAATAACCTTTTCTCCCCTGGGCTTTGGCGAAGGCCGGCCCGATAAATAAAGTGACTAAAAAGACAGCTATAGATAAGATTAAAAACCAATCCCTATCCTTTTTAGTTAAACCAATCATTTTCCCTCCTTAAAATAGAAATTGCCCAAAATCGGCCATTTTTAATAATGTAGCAATCAAGCAAATTTAGGATCTCGAAAAGTAGGAATTAAAAAAGAGAAACTTGAATAATCAGCCAATATTTTAAACATATTAAAATATAATTTTATTATCCTTCGCCATCCTAATTCAAGGAAAAAAAAGGAGAGGCGAGGAAGGAGAGGCGAGGGGTCGGGCCCAGGCATCTCCTTTATAATCTATAAGATAACCATAGTTTTCCACAGTTTTTCTTGCTTTAAATGATGATTTTTTGGTTCTGTTCATCACGGAAACGGATACCTTGGAGCCCTTCAGTGCTTCTCGATAAGGATCTGCAGGATCTCCAGTTCGTCTGTATCAAACCAGGTCTTGTGGCACAGAAAACATTTATCCACGGGAATGATATACTGATACGTGAAAGGCCTTGGCTGCATTTTCAAGCCGCAGATCGGGCAGTATATGTCCGGAGTTTTTTCCCTGCTGATCTTCCTGATTCCGGCTGGATTCAGCAAAAAATTCTTCCTGAAGTCAGCAGCTTTTTGAAGGAGATAATCAGAGAAAGCGACTTCTTTGCGGGCAATAATCCGGCCGACAACAGCCGAGTCAACAAGTTTGCCTCCGCAGGAAGGACAGATCTTTAAGACCACCCCTTCATAGAAAGTGTCTATAAGCGGCATCCGGCAGCGCGGGCATTTGTTGTATTTTTTCGGATTAACGGGTTTTTTATGGTACAGATTGTGAAGGCCCGTACGGATTTGAGGAAACTCTCCGGCCGTGGCCTCGATATCTTCCGGAATGTTTTTCGTCCGGATCCGCAGGGTGAAAAAACGCAGGGACAGGATTTGCTCCAGTGTGTAAGGCCCCATCCATTTCCCTTTAGGGTCCCGGACAGACCATACAGCTTCCTCTTCCGGCTGGATATCACCCGATGCAGCTGGTCCTTCCTGCCTTCCGGCGGCTGTCTCTTCCTGGGAATGGAGAAGGAACCTGGCTTTTTCCCGTTTTTTTCTGGCCTCCAGGACCGCACCAATAATTCTTGCCGGAGATGTCGGGACCATGTCCGCCAGCTGCCGTATTCTTTTCATAAGCGGGGGGTGTGAATTGAAAATCCGGCTGAAAAGACCGTCCGATATGCCTTTTGACCCGGGAGGTACCAAAAAAAGAGGGCTGTAGGAAAGACTAAAATCTCCTATAAAAGAGTTGCTCACATGGGCTTTGTAGATAGCCCGGGCCAGAGCCGCCGGGTTCCGATTGAGTTCAACGGCTGCGGCATCTGCCAGGAGCTCTCTCTGCCGGCTGACGAGCGTGCTCAAAAGATGCATCACAACAGACGACAGGGAAGTCGCCGCATAGACCAGAGGATTTCCGCCGCCTGAATCCTGGATCTCTCCGATCTGGGCTTGAGGCTTTTCCTGAGGTTCGGCCATCTCCCGCAGGCGCTCAAAAAAATTGGCCAGTGAGCATACGAGAGTGATATAGAAAGTGTCGCCCCGGATGATATGGGCCAGTTCATTGGCTATAACGGCCTGAAGCTCGTCTCTGGTAAACTCAGCCAGCAGCCCCTCGGTCACAATGATGGTGGGAGTTTTGTCCGCTTCCATAAGAGCCATGGAATTGACTGCAAAAGCTGAAATAATATAAGGATTAACCCTGGGGAGGCCCGCAGCAAGACGCATCTCATCTACGGTGTTGATGAATCTTTTGTGATATATGTCCTCTTTATCCGGGCATTCAGCCAGCAGCCGTTTCCGTATGAATTGAGCGCCGTGGAAACGGGCATCGTAAAAGTGAAAGACCGCTATACCAATGGATAAGAAAAAGTTGATAAGGAAAAAATTTTTCAGGTTATCTCCGGTAAAAAGCGAGAATCCCGGTATAAACAGGCCTAAGCTTATCATAAAAACAAAGGCTACGAATCCTACCAGAAAAAAATAGAACACAAAAAGGATAAGGAGCAAAAAAAGACTTTTTTGCCATTGTCTGCGCTGGACCTCATAAAAATCCTTTTCGAATTTATTTTGAGAGCTCATTTTCCTATATCCATAGTATTAAAAAAAGACGGGATGTTCAATTTCAAAAAGGAAGGTCCTAGCAGGTACTCGATTTTTTGAGAAACACATTCAAAGAAATCGCTCCAGAGCATCTACTCGGCTGAAGTCCGCACAAAAGAAATAGGCATCCTTACAGTGAGTTACCAGGCGCTAAAAACGGCCTCTTCCAATCCTGCGGACAGCCTGAAATACGAATAATTACTTTTATCTCTTCTTCTTTTTGACTTTTTTTGTCTCGGTCTCGTGCCGCGCTCTCACGTTTCTTTTCTCAGTGGTATGCCTTTCCTTGAGTTTCTTTATTTTTGCTTCATACTCTTTTTGAACCCTGGCTTTTTCTGTTTGGCTGCGCGCTTTGGATGTTTCTTTTTGCATGTCCCTTCTTATCTTAACCACTTCCTTCTGCTGTGTGGCTTCGATCCGCTTCATCTCCTCCTGGTGACGCCGCTCGATATCTGATTCCCTCAAATCATGCAACCTGGTGGTTGTCCGCTGCTGTATGCGGTCCTCAGCCTCTCTTTCACTCAAAACTTTATCCGGCCGTACAGTTTTGTCCCTGGAAAACTCCGGATTGAAGACACTCACCCGGCCGCCCTCGATCCTGGTAGGCCCAGCCGTGCCTTTTTGCTGCAGCTCATACTTTCGAACGTGTGTTTTTGTGACGTTTTCCACAAATCCGGCGTCCAGTCCTTCATTGTATACACGGTTTTTGTGCATCCGCAGGGATGTTTTTAAAACCGTCATATTAATGATGGTCGGATTTCTTTCAAAGGGAAGAACATAAGACTGGATGCTGTAATGAGTGAAATAGTTGGCCTGTATAAAAATCCAAGTGTTGTGGGGAATCCCGGCTCCCTGAAACATCACTCCTGTTCCCGGCATAAAGGTTGCATCAGGGGGGAGAGGAGCCCAGCCGATATAAAGATCGCTGTATCTCCATGACACCCAGGCAGGGGCCCAGACATCCCCCGGGACCCAGTACCAACCAATACGCGCATTGTATCCCCAGCGTCCGTAATGAAAGGGGACCCATCCCCACTGGTAATTCGAAATCCACATCCAGCCATAATCCGTCCATACCCACCGTCCATATGTATAGGGACGCCAGTTATACCGGATCGATGTGGGAACCCAGACATATCCATGAGGAGCGAGCTGTACCCAGTAGCCGTTAGGAGACAGATAATCATAAACACGGCTCATGTCCCAGTTGCTCTCGTACCGATCATAATAAGGCTCGTCACTCAGGTCAGAAGGGATATAAACAATGCACCCCATGGCCAATAAAAGAACAACGAACATTATGTATATTGTCTTTCTCATGCTTATATCTCCTTTTTTCTCTTAGAACTATATCCTAAATCAACCTTTCCTGCAAGCCCGGCTCAGCAGGTCACGGACTCATTAACCTGTATGATAAACAAGTCGAGGTTGATGAAGGGAGTGCGGCAATCTCATTGTGAAACGAAGCTTCATGAGATCACCACGCCGCTGCGCTCCTCGTGATGACATGAAGGGAGCACAGACCATATCTGAATTTCATATCGGCTTGCCTGGAAGATAAAAAATACCCTTCCGGCCTTTACTGCCTGTACGCGTGTTTTTCCCCGTTTAAATAGAAATGAGCGGCATCATCCTCTTTGAGTTCAAAGACCATGACCCCCTGGCCGCTGTCATCAACAACAAACACCTGTTTGATCCACCTTATGAGAGCCTCTGCTTTCTCAGGAGGAAAGTTCTGTTTGATATTTTGTTCCATCTTATTGATATCAAATATCTTCGCCTCTGCTTTTCCTACAGGAGGTCCCATGCGGATAAACTGAAACTCTCCGTGTGCTTCGACTTCGCCCAAAAAGTGGTCTAAAGGCGAGAGGGATACCTTAATAACAGGTTTGGACTCAATGAATTTGTTTCCGAGAGCAGGGCCTTTCATCATCAGTTCCTGCTGGGCAGCCCCGTCTTCAGATGTACTCACTGACTGCGCTGTCTTGACTAAATCAAAATAGGCACTGATAAATTCCGGCGACAGGTTTTCAATAGAAAATTTGAATCCCATCTCATTTAACTTGGCCAGAACTTTATACGTGTCAGGTATCCCCTCTGCACGGACACTTTTCAGATCCCATCCACTGACAAAATCAAAAGCATCTCCATGTCCCGATGGTTTCAAAGAATAGAAAAATCCGGCCCCTTCATAACCCGCCTGAATTTCTTTTCCCGGTAAACTTAGTATAAAATCCATCCCATTAAAAGATGCGGTTATATCGACCAATGGAGCTTTTTTCTTAAGAGCACTGGAGAGCATCTCTGCGGAATCTTGTTTCTGGATAAAAGCCTTAAAAAGTTCCGGTTCAAACTGGGAAGAGCTTTCCATGCCTTTGATTGAAAAACTCACAGTTCGCCCCTGTTCTCCTTTAATCACGAACCCGGCTGCGAATCCGTCAGCTCTTACCTTTATGTTTTTGTTTGAAGAAATAAATTCAGTCAATACATCCTCAAAGCTCTTTTCCCCTGCATCAATCAGGGAGCTTAAGTCATATCCTTCCAGTTCAGCATTTCCCAGACTGTAATTAAAAGTGACCTCAGGCGGCTCTTTATCCGTTCCGGCTTTCTTAACTTCGAGTTCCGGTAACAGCTCTGACAGCGCCAAGGTACACTTCATTTTCCCCACAGATTTTAACGTGAGATTCTTTTTCGAAGGAGTATAGGCCATCACCATGTTTCCCATATTTACGGGAACTCTGAATTCAGGGACCTTCATATCCAAGTGTTTGTAAACAGCTGTACTGAAACTGACTTCAGGGTTTATGAGAGTTATCAAATATTGAGACCTTCCTTTACCTCGTTCAATATTGATTCCGGATTCTTCGACCTTTATCTCAACTGCCAGGGGAGATTGATTTATATTTTCAAGAAGCGCCACCACATCAGCCTTGTTTAGTTCAGAAACTTTTTTCGCGCAAAAAAAGGTCATCCCCAGAAAAACAAACAAAAGAAATACAAAAATCATCCTCTTTTTCATAGGATCCTCCCTTTAAATCATTATAGAAAAGCGGGCTGTCTTTATCAAATGAAATTTAAGGTCACAGGAACCCGCCAAATTCTGTGGAAACAAAAAACAGCAAGGATAAAATCACCATGAGGATCAAGATAAGGACCAGCTTTTTAAACATAGGCCTCTTTTCCCCTACTCGATCTTAACGGCCGTACCGTAAGCTAAGATTTCAGAGGCGCTCTGCATAATCATCGAGGTCGTAAACCGGACGTTTATGACTGCATCGGCTCCTAATTGTTCGGCTTCCTCGACCATGCGGTCCAGAGCCTGCTCCCTTGATTCCGCCATCATCTTTGTGTAATCGGTTATTTCGCCCCCTACAAGATTTTTTAAAGCGGCTTTAATATCGCGGCCTATATGGCGTGCTCTTATGGTATTCCCTCGGACAAGGCCAAGTACTTTTGTGATTCTTTTCCCATAGACTTCATCTGTGTTCACTAAAATCATTTTTTAATCTCCTTATACCGTTCCCTCTTATAGGAGAAAAGCTGTTCTCTCCCTAAAGACACAATCAGTATCACAATGCCTGTGAGGGCCGCCAGGATGCCTAACTTCAATATCAGCGGAAAACCGGAATCCTTGATAAGGCCCTCCATCAGCTTATAACCACCAAAAAAAAGAAAAATCATAGCGCCGATGGAAAGAAATATCCATCCGATGTTCCTTTCCAAGCGGTTATAAACAGATGACTCATATTTCTCCCATGCTTCCTTGGGTGGCTGTTTTAATTCCATTTTATCCATAACTTCCTCCAATTTTTTCATTTCTTCAAACTCCTTTCTACACTCCCGGCATTCCTCTATATGCTGCTCCACGACTCTCTTATCCTTTTCTCCCAGTTCGCCGTCATGGTAAAGGTAGACCATTTTTTTTATGTCATCATGTCTCATTTATTTCTCCATTTCAACACTGCTGCTCCATTTCAGATAAGGAGTTAAGATTTTCCTCAATTTTTTTTTGGCATAATAAAGAGAAGACATGACCGTTCCTATGGGCTTTTGTATGATCTCTGCAATCTCCTGATAAGAGTACTGATGGAAATATTTCAGTATAATGACCTCCCGCTGTACCAGGGGAAGCATCTCAATCCCCTTCCAGAGAGCATCCCTTATTTCCAGGTTTCTGCTTTCATCTTCAAACACGTTGATCTTTTCTATGGGGATCTCTCTCATTCTGCGCTGCTTCCTCAAATGATCCAGGCACAGGTTCTTCAATATGATGTAAAACCATGGATAAAAAGCTTTGCTCTGATCAAATTTTTTTATCTTGCGAAAAGCGCGGATGAATGCATCTTGAGAAATATCCAGAGCATCCTGAACATTTTTGACAAAACCCAGCGCCACATAAAAAGCTGTGCTTTTGTATCGAGTGACGATTTTTTGATAAGCCTGCTTGTTTCCCCCGGCGGCCGCCCTTAAAATATCTTTCTCAGAGGTCTTTCCCTTCTCCATATTCAATACCTCGGCTTTCTGGATAACCAGGGTGTTTTCCAATACGATTTCTCCGGGCATTTCTTACTCTTTCTATCTTGATATACGCAGAGGAAGCACGTTTTATTCAATTAAGACTCCATCAATATTTCTTTCCTTTTCTTTGGCGGACCACTTCAAACAAAAAAACAGAAGCCGCAGAAGCCACATTCAATGAATGGACCTCACCTCCAAGAGGGATAGAGAGTATTTCGTCACATTTTTCCTTGATAATGCGCCTGAGGCCTTTTCCTTCAGAACCCATTACTATACCTACAGGAACATTGTAGTCGAATTCATACCAGAACTTGCCGCCCCCCTCCTCGGCTCCGACCAACCAGATCTCTTTTTTCCTTAATGCATCCATGGTCCTGGCCAGGTTTTTAACCCTGGTTATATTCATGTGTTCCAAAGCACCTGCTGAAACCGTATGGACGGCTGTCGTCAATCCAGCTGAATGCCTTTCAGGCAGGATGATCCCGTCCACTCCGGCTCCCTCGGCTGTACGCACCAGAGCTCCCAGGTTCTGAGGGTCCTCTATCCGGTCTAAAAGAAGAAGAAAAGGAAGCTCAGAAGAAAACAGCAGGGAATCAAGGGATGTGAATTCTTTTGAAGAAATAAAAGCAACAACTCCCTGATGACGGCTGTCTTCCCGGTCCATCCTTTTTTTGGGAGCCCATACCACCGTGATATTTTCTTTTCTTGCCAATAAAAGGATTTCTTTAAACGGGTGTTTCTTCATATCTCTCTGAAGCATGATTTTATGGATCCGTTTTGGTGAGTTCCTGATGATTTCCAGAACAGGATGTATTCTTGCGATTTTATCCACAGCCGTTCCTCATAAAATCTAATCTATACCAAAAAGGCGCTGTTATCAAATATTACGTTTTACTATTTTGCTGTTTTGTGAATAATAGTTGTTTGAGGAGGCTTGTATATGGATTTTTTATTCAGCCTGTGTATTCTCTCTTTCTTTCTCTTATTGGGCAAGATCCTCAGAGCAAACATAAAAATTCTTCAGACCCTTTTCCTCCCCTCAGCCATTATTGCCGGTTTTATCGCGCTTGCCTGCGGCCCCTATGGGTTGGCCCTCATCCCTGACTGGGTCATACAGCACTGGTCCCCCCTTCCGGGAGTGCTCATCAATATCGTTTTTGCCACTCTTTTTCTGGGCGTGAACATTCCCGGTATAAGAAAAATATGGGACGCGGGAGGGTCCCAGCTTTGTTTTGGCACCATCGCCGGTATGGGGCAGTATTTTATTGCGCTCCTGGTCACAGGGCTTATCCTTGTCCCCCTGTTCAAAGTACATCAGCTTTTTGCCTGTATTGTCGAGGTCGGTTTTTCAGGAGGCCACGGTACGGCTGTCGGGATGAAAGACGCTTTCAAAGGCTATGGGTTTTCGGCCGGGGGGGATCTGGCACTTATGTCTGCGACCGTGGGCATACTCACAGCTGTCATCGGAGGAATGATCCTGATTAATATCGCTATCCGCAGAGACTACTGCACCCATCTCAGTGTTAAGAAAGGAATCCCCAGGTTCAAGAAAAAGGGGCTTATCCCAAAAGACAAAAGATTCTCTATCGCCACAGCCACAGTCGCCTTAGAGACTATCGAACCTTTGAGCCTCCACTTTGCTATTGTGGCGATCGCTATTGCCATAGGCTGGGCCTTCCTGTCAGGCCTTCAGGCCATACATTCAGAATTCGATAAATTCCCCCTGTTCCCGCTGGCCATGATAGGAGGCCTCATTGTTCAAAAAATCTCAATCGCATTTAAAATAGACAAATACTACGATAAAAGTACCTTTGACCGGATTCTCGGATTTTCCCTAGATATATTAATCTTATCAGCCATTGCAACCATAAAACTGGATGTGTTCATAGCCAATTTCTGGCCCTTCTTGATCATCATGGCTACGGGTATCACTTGGATGGTATTCTGCGCTGCTTTTCTGGCTCCGCGCATGTTTCGAAATTTCTGGTTTGAGCGGGGTATCACAGAATTCGGAATGCAGACAGGTGTGACTGCGGTCGGGCTTCTGCTTCTTCGTGTCGTAGACCCTCTCTACAAAACGGATACGGCTAAGGCATTCGGGTTCAAACAGATGATCTACGAACCCTTCCTTGGAGGAGGTTTTATAACGGCCTTCTCTCCCATGCTGATCACCAAGCTGGGGATTTGGAAATCAATGACCGCCTCTCTCATTATTATGCTCCTCTTCTTCCTTGTATCTTACTTTAACGGGTGGATCAACCTGAAGCCAGATCTCAGACGCCATGAATAAAACGGGATACTTCAGCCGCTCTCTGAGCGCAGCCCTTTATGGGCACCGGGAAATCCAATTGTGAACCTTCCTCCACCAAAGGAATAAATGTATCCAAATCAAGACCTGAAATCTGCGCTGTCAGGGCCACTCTGAGGGGGTGAAAAAGGTCCTTTCCTTTGCATCCAGTTTCTTTTTTTATGTCACCACTGATCAGAGAAAGTCTATCAAAGTCAATTTTCTTTTCCCTGTTCAGCTTCTCATAAAGAGCAATGACGACTTTTCTTCCGCAGTCTGTCTCCAACACTCTGCGGGCTTCAACTGTCATACTTTCCGGAGAGAATTTAAAAAAGATCGAGAACTTTTCCGCTATATCAGAAAATTTATTGATTCCTCTGCTCAGAGGCACGGCTGCCTTCTCCAGCCAATGCCATTGTCTGTGACTCAGTCTCTCTGGTAAATAGCCGGCCTTTTTGAGCTCTATTAAAGCTTTTTCAGCTTTCTCTTTTTCCGAAAGCTGTTTGATATGCTGCCGGTTGATCCAGTAGAGTTTGTCATAGTCAAAAATCGCAGCTGACCGGCTTGCTTTTGTGAGATCGAATCCTTCAACGAGTTCTTTTTTTGACAGGACCTCTCTGCCATCCGGCGGAGACCATCCCAAGAGCGCCAAGTAGTTAAAAAGAGCTAAGGAAAGAATGCCCTGCTGGCTGAATTGATAGACAGATGTCGCTCCATGACGCTTGCTGAGGCGTGTGTTGTCCTTTCCCATGACCATCGAAAGATGAGCAAACAGCGGGGGGTCGAATCCGAGGGCTTTATACAGCAGAAGCTGCTTTACTGTGTTGATAAGATGGTCTTCCCCCCTGATGACATGGCTTATCTTCATTAGAGCATCATCTATCACAACCGCATAATTATAGGACGGGGTCCCATTAGACCGGATAAGCACCGGGTCACCGATAAGCCCTAATTGAAACGATAAAGAACCCCGGACAATATCATGAAAAGTCAGGATCCCTTTATCCGGAGTGAGCAGCCTCACAACCGCTTCTTCCCCGGCCTTCACTCTTTTTTTAGACTCCCCGACAGGAAGACCGCGGCACCGGCCGCTGTAGACCGGAGTCTTTCCCTGGGCAAGGGCCTTTTCTCTTTCCCTTTTCAATTCCTCCGGGCTGCAAAAACAATAGTAGGCTTTACCTTGGTCGATAAGAGCCTGTGCGTAGGCGTTGTACTGATCGACCCTCAGTGACTGTCTGTAAGGGCCGTAGTCTCCCCCTTTATCCGGGCCTTCATCCCAATCCAGACCTAACCACCCGAGATCCTTGATCAATCTGTCTTCGTATTCTCGCTCAGACCTTTCAATATCCGTGTCCTCGACTCTTAAGATGTACACTCCTTTATTCTGACGGGCAAAAAGCCAGTTAAAAAGCGCTGTTCTTGCATTGCCGACATGCAGGTATCCTGTAGGGCTGGGCGCAAAGCGGACTCTCACTTTCTTCATGAAGCCCCCTCTAATAAATCAGGTTTCTTTGCTATGCTTCTTATCATATGAATATTCCTGGCTGTGTGATTCAGGGCTTTTTTAAAAAAGCAGCAGCCCAGGCTGCAATGGCATTCCCTCTCCCCAATTCTCCTATCCCCTCATTGGTCTTGGCCTTTATCCCGAGGCCTTCTTCACTCAACTCCAGAACCGGGCAAAGAATCTTTTTCATTTCAGGTATGAAGGGCCTCATCCTCGGTGCCTCTGCAATGATGATTGAGTCTATATTTACTATCTTCCAACCCTGAGTCTTCATCATCTCCATGACGTCCTCTAATATTTTCCTGCTGGAGATGTTTTTATACTCTGGATCCGTGTCAGGGAAAATCGTCCCAATATCCCCTTTTCCTGCCGCCCCCAAAACAGAGTCAACTATGGCATGGATCAAACAGTCTCCGTCAGAATGACCCAGAAGCCCTTTTGGAAACGGGATTTTGACTCCGCCCAAATACAGCTCTTCTCCTTCAACGAGCCTGTGGATATCATACCCAATCCCGACCTTATTCTTCAACAAAGACCTCCGCTTTGTGAATGTCTTCCGGAAAAGTTATTTTTATGTTTGTGTAATCACCAGGAACAACCGTCACCCTTCCGCCTGCCCTCTCCACAAGAGAGGCTTCATCCGTGCTGTAGTAACCGTCCTTTTTTGCTTTCTCCAGAGCCGGCTTTAAGACAGAATAGCGAAATCCCTGTGGAGTCTGGCACCTGTAAAGCCGGCTTCTCTCAAGTGTTTTCTCAACAATATTTTCTCTGACAGATTTAACCGTGTCCTGAATGGGGAGGACAGGAACCGCCGCTCCTTTTTTCCGCACAGCTTTGATGACCCGGGAAACCAGATCCTGTTTGACAAGAGGCCTTGCCCCGTCATGAATAAGGACCACGTTCTCCGGATCCGTCCCCACCTCTTTAAAACCAGCCGTCACTGAATCCTGCCTTCGCAGACCTCCCGGAACGACTTTTCTCACCTTGGAATACTTGCTGTACTGCCCGTGTTCGGCCTTTTTCTCATTCAGGACCAGTACGATCTCGTCCACTTCCCTGTGCTGCTGCAGACTTTCAAGAACTCTGTCCAATACTGTTTTGCCTCTTATGAGAGCATTCTGCTTGTCTGAACCAAAACGCAGGCTCCTTCCTGCTGCGACAACAATGACATAGGTTTTTCCCATTTACTTTTCTTCTGTTGTCTTTTTCCCTGAAGATGTCCGGATTTTTTGTGCGGCTTGCAGCATGATATCCTGAATCCTAAACACGACTGAATCTACGTCTTCGACCATTCCCTCTCTGAGCATCATATTGTCCAGCATTTGAAACGCCAGCTGGTTCAGGCTTTGTGACTTTGGGTCATTTTTATGGACCCTGACCATCTCTTTGATCAATTTATTATCCGGATTGATTTCAAAGACCTTTTTTGAAAACTGGTATTCCTTATCGGCCATTTTCATGATTCTTTCCATCTGGACAGAGGGGCCGCGAGAAGGATGGACCAGCATGCACGGGCTGTCCACAAGCCTTTTTGATACCCGGACATCAGCGACTTTTTCCCCATACAGGTCCTTTAAATATGTGACGAATTTTTTTACTTCTTCCATATAGGCTTTGCTCTTCTTCTTCTCGTCTTCCTCTTTCACCTCAATCTCTGCGCTCTCCACCATTTTAAAAGCTTTTTCTTTGTATTCCCTGAGATGCTCGAGCACAAACTCGTCCAAAGGGTCGTCGAGATAAAGGACTTCAATGTCTTTTTTCATAAAAGCTTCCAGTGCCGGATTCTTCTCAATGGCTTTCATATCCGGCCCGCTCGCATAGTAAATTTCTTTCTGTCCCTCAGGCATCCGTCCTCTGTAAGAGTCCAGATCCGTATATTCCTCCTTGTTCTTTGAAGAATGGAAGATCAAAAGCTGTGATAATCTGTCTTTATTCTCAAAATCACTGATAATGCCTTCTTTTATATGTTTGTTGAAATGGCCCCAAATCCGCAGGTATTGCTCCCTGTCATCCTTTTTTATTTGCACTAACTTGGCAATCAGTTTTTTTATGATGTGTTTCTTTATCCTGTTTATTTTTATGTCATTCTGAACCGTTTCTCTGGATATATTCAAAGGGATTTCCTCTGAGTCGATGACGCCTTTCACAAAACGCAGATATTCGGGCATAATATCCCTGCTGTTTTTTTGAATCAAGACCTTTCTGGAATACAAATCAACTCCTGGAGGAGATCTAAAGAATCCTATGTCCTCCATGGAAGACCTTGGAACAAATAAAATCGCACTGAACTGAACCGGTGCGTCAGAAGAGAGGTGTACATATGTTTCAGGTTCTTCCTGTACGTTGCTGAAAAATTTATAGAATTCAATATAATCTTTTTTCTTAAGAGAAGACCTGGGCTGAGTCCAGATCGCTTCAGCCACCCGGAATTTCTCATTTTCAATATAAATCGGGAATGGGACGAATCTTGAGTACTTCAATAATATCGCTTCTATCCTGTGCTTTTCGAGAAATTCTTTCTGGTCGTCTTTTAAAAAGACTTCAATCCGCGTCCCCCGCTTCTTCTTTACTGTGGGCTCAATAGTATAGTTGGTATCTCCCGTAGACTTCCATAGATAAGCACGGCTTTCTTTTGTAAAATATTTCGTGTAGATATGGACCTGTTCAGCAGCCATAAAAGCTGAATAAAATCCGACTCCGAACTTACCGATAAGATCGACCTTTTCTCTTTCTTTTGTCTTTGACAGCTTTTTAAGGAAATCAATAGTCCCTGAATGGGCAATGGTGCCGATATTTTCCATCAAGTCTTTCCTGGTCATTCCTATTCCCGTATCCTCAATAATGAGCTTTTTCCGGTCTCTGTCAAAAGAGATATTGATACGCAACTCCTCGTCTCTATCCTCTACTCTTGAACTTGTCATAAGCTCAAACTGAACCTTGTTCAGCGCATCCACGGCATTGGAAATCAGTTCCCTTACAAAAACCTCCTTGTCTTTATAGAGAGAATAGACAAGAATGTCTAAAAGCTGCTTTATTTCTGACTGGAATTCATACTTTTTTCTGTATTGCTGGGCCACGTTCCCTCCCCCTAAGAATCGTTTTCGTATCTGCCGAAAATCATCTTGCCTACTGTTGTCTGCAAGACAGAGGTCACTGTCACGTCAATGGTATGCCCCACCATTTTTCTGGAATTGTCCACAACCACCATGGTGCCGTCATCCAGGTAAGCAACGCCTTGATCTTTTTCTTTCCCCTCTTTTAAAATAAAGGCTCTTATTTTCTCTCCCGGGAGAACGACCGGCTTTAAGGAATTAGCCAGTTCGTTTATATTAAGCACCTTGATTCCCTGCAGCTGGGCTATCTTGTTCAAATTGAAATCATTTGTGATGATCTTGGCATCCATCTGCTTGGCTAACTCAATGAGCTTGGAATCAACCTCTTTTATCTCAGGAAAATCATCCTCTGAAATCGTGACATTGATGTGAGAAGATTTCTGGAGTCTGTCCAGCACATCAAGGCCCCTTCTCCCCCTTTGTCTTTTGATCCCATCTGATGAATCAGCCACCAGCTGCAGTTCCTTGAGAACGAATTGAGGGATTATTAAGCTCCCTTCAATGAAATAGGCATCGGCAATATCTGATATCCGGCCGTCAATGATAACGCTTGTATCCAGTATTTTATTCCCTTTTCCCGTGTTTTTCTCTTTGAAAAGGGAAAAAAGATGGAGAGGGCTGAACCACTCGGACTTTCTCATCCCGATTAAAAATCCCAGATAAGGGAAAACAATCAAAAAGAACACACTAAAAAAGGCAGCGGTCTGGTCCTTTAATATCGTCCTGTAAACTGTTCCAAGCAGCCACCCGATAAAGACGCCGCATAAAAAACCGGCGGTGATCCCCCAGACTGTCCTGAAAGGACTCTTCCTTATTTTTAATTCGAGTAATACAAAGAAAAGGCTCGCCACAAAACCGGCTGCCGCCCCATAATAATTGGGGAGCCCAAAAGGCGGCAAAAAGAAAGCCACAGCCGTTATGACGGCGACGACCAATGCTCTAATAATAAAAACGCCCATAGTTAAATTATTTATAAAATTAATATCATTATATAATAATACTCATTTGTTGCTTTATATTATATATATTTTTTACTAAAAAAGCACATCCACTGTTTCTTTTATATTTCTGACTCCTATAAGATCAATATTATTAATGCTCTTTTTGTTTAGCTCAGGAAGGTTCCCTTTTGGAAGGACCACAGATTTAAAACCCAAAGAAGCCGCTTCTTTTATCCTGGCTAATGTCTGGCTTACTGATCTGACCTCCCCACTCAATCCAATCTCCCCCAGAAGAGTCAAGTCCAAAGGAACGGGCTTGTTCTTAATGCAGGAAACCAGTGCCGCTAAAATGCCGAGATCTGCAGCGGGTTCTCTTATAAATAATCCTCCTGCCACATTCATATGGACATCCTGCCCTCCAAAGCCAAATCCCAATTTTTTCTCTATGACAGCTAAGAGCATCGCGGTACGGTAATGGTCGAGGCCTATGGTCATTCTCCTTGGATTTCCCACAAACAAAGTAGAAGAGACGAGTGCCTGGATCTCGGCTAAAAGCGGCCTTGACCCTTTTATGGTACACACCGCTACACTGCCTGACTCACCTTCCGGCCGTTCTTTCAAAAAGAAAGCCGAAGGATTAGAAATGGCTTTTAAGCCGGTAGACTCCATGTTAAACACAGCTATTTCCGAAACAGGTCCGAATCTGTTCTTAAAGGCCCTTAATATTCTATGGCTGTGATCTCTTTCCCCTTCAAAATAAAGAACGACATCGACCATATGCTCCAGAGACTTGGGGCCCGCTAAAGAGCCTTCTTTGGTTATATGCCCGACTAAAAAGGAACATATATTATTTTTCTTGGCAAACCTGAATACCTGGTTAGTGACTTCCCTGACCTGGCTTATCGTGCCCGTGCTGGATGAGAGGCTGGAAGAAAAGACCGTTTGTACTGAATCCAATATAAAAACCTGAGGCTTAAGCTCCAGAGCATGAGAAATAATCTTTTCAAGGTTTGTCTCTGCCAGCAGGTAAAGCTCCCCCTTTCCTATCCCCAGTCTTTCTCCCCTCATCTTGGTCTGCTCCAAAGATTCTTCACTTGAGACATAGAGCACTTTTTTGCCTTCTTCTGCAAAATCCCGGCTAACCTGAAGCAGCAGAGTTGATTTGCCTATTCCCGGCTCCCCTCCTATCAAAACCAGGGAACCGAGGACGAGTCCTCCTCCTAAAACTCGATTCAGCTCTCCTATTTTTATTTGAAGGCGCTGCTGCTGTGCCTGTCTGACATCTTTATAAAGAATTGGTTTGGCAGGGGGGAAAGACAGGTCTTCCGTACCGGATGTTTCGATCTCTTCGATCATCGTGCTCCATTCCCCGCAGTGTGGGCATCTTCCCGCCCATTTTGGAGACTGGAACCCGCAGTTCTGACATACAAAAACTGACTTGACCTTTTTCATCTTCTCAATCTAATTCCCATCTAACCTGGTTTCTTATTCTTCGGAAGTATGAAATTCTCTGTTGCTGAATCTGGCAAACTTGTTTAAAAAGGCGAGAGAAACCTTGCCGGTAGGCCCATTTCTCTGCTTGGCTATGATGATATCTGCAATCCCTTTTAGGGACTCATCGTCAGGCTTGTAAATTTCAGGTCGGTAAATGAAGATAACAACATCAGCATCCTGCTCAATAGCTCCCGATTCCCTCAAGTCTGACAACAGGGGGATGGGCTTTGCGCGCCCTTTCTCAGGAGCCCTGCTTAACTGAGAAATCCCCACAACCGGGATCTGAAGCTCTTTTGCAAGCTCCTTTAAAGAGCGGGAAATGAAGGATATTTCCTGGTTCCTGTTCTCAAAACGCCCTCCTGCTCGCATGAGCTGCATGTAATCCACAAAAAGGATGTCCAGGTTTTGCTCCATTTTCAGCCTTCTTGCCTTTGCTTTCATTTCAATGACCGTAAGTGCCGGTGTCTCATCCACATAGATGGCGGCTTTAGATATATTTTCCGCACCCTTCTGCAGATCTTTGAACTCCTTTTCGCTGAGAAATCCGGTCCTAACTTTATGCAGATCCACTCTTGCTTCTGAACACAGCATGCGCATGGCCAGCTGTTCCTTTGACATCTCCAGAGAGAAGAATCCTGCTGAATATTCTGTATTGGTCCCGACATGCTGAGATATATTCAAGCAGAGTGCCGTTTTCCCCATGGAAGGCCGGGCAGCGATGACAATAAATTCAGAATTATGGAATCCTGCTGTGACACTGTCCAGGTCCCTGAATCCACTGGGAATCCCCGTTACAGCTTCCTGGCGATTCCTTAAAGAATCTATGGTGATCAAAGCCTCTTCTGTCAATGATCTTAGGGGTAAAAAACCGGGTTTAATTCTCTGCTCAGCTACATCTATGATAGCAGATTGAGCCCGTTCTAGAAGCTGGTCTGCCTCTTCTTTCTGCTCATAACTGGCTGAAATAATCTCTGAAGAGGATGTGATCAATCTCCGGAGAAGCGATTTTTCTTTGATTATCCGGGCATGATATTCGATATTCAAACTTTTGGGGACTCCGTCCATTAAAGAAGAGAGATAAGAAATCCCCCCGACCTCTTCAAGGGCTCCGGATTTCTGGAGTTCTTCCGCAAGTGTCAGCAGGTCTGCAGGCCGTCCTTTTTCAATTAAGGATATGATCGCTTCCAGGATCTTACGGTTTGCCTCCTTGTAGTAGTCATCGATAGAAATAATAGAAAGCACGACATTTAAATTTTTATTATTGACAAGAATCCCCCCCAGGACGGTCTTTTCCGTCTCCGGGCTGTGGGGCGGAGTTTTTTTTAAAAATGTAAAATCCAGGCTCATTAGTCTTTTTTCTGCTTTTTATCTGCCTTTTTTTCAGATAAATTTGTCTCTTTTCCCTTCTTTTCCTTTTTCTCTGCTTTTTTTGTCTCTTTTTTCACTTTTCCTTTGGGCTCTTTTTTAGGCTTGGTTTCCTTCTTGGCTTTCTCTTTATCTTCTTTTTTGGTTTCTTTTGTTTCTTCCTTTTCAGCTTCCTTTGTGGTTTCTTCCTTGACTGCTTTCTCAGTCTCCTTCCTGCCTTTTTTCCCGACCTCCTCTTCCATTCCTTCTTGTCTTACTTCCACTTTAACTTCCGCCTGATGTTCCTGAAAAACCTTCACTGGAACCGTAAATGTTCCTATCGTTTTTATGGATTCATCCAGCAAAATTCTTTTTTTCTCAATGTTAAGGTCTAGTTTATCCAGAGATTCTTTTATGTCATTGGCGCTTACAGACCCATATATCGTATCTTTCTCACTTGTCTTTCTTATGAAAACAAGGTTTGTGCTGTTCAGCCGCTCTATGATTTCATTATACGACTCCATTTCTTTTTCAAGCCCCTTTCTCAGAGCCCTTTGTTCTATCTCTATCATCTTCATGTTTGAAGGCGTCACCTTAATGGCCAGCTTCTTCGGTATTAAATAGTTTCTCCCATATCCGGGAGCCACATTAACAATATCTCCCTTCTTCCCAAGATTCTCCAAATTTGCTTTTAAAAGTAACTTCATTTTCCCTCCAGTTTTTGTCTTAGTCTGCGATGAATGGAAGCAGTGCCAGCTGTCTTGCCCTTTTTATGGCTTTAGTGAGTTTCCGCTGATGATAGGCACATGTACCCGTGACCCTGCGGGGTGCTATTTTGCCCCGTTCCGGGACATATCTCTTTAAAATATCAATATTTTTATAGTCAATATCTTTTACATTGTTCTTGCAAAACCAGCAGAATTTCTTCCTGCGGGAAAAATATCTCTTTGGATTTCTTGACCTTCTATCTTCATCCATGCTTATTCTCCTTCTTTTTTGTCTTTCTTGGATTCGGCTTCTTTTTCTTTGTTCTTTTTAGGTTCTTCTTTATCCTTTTTTGATTCTCCCTCTTTTTCTTCTGCTTCTTCTTTGCCGGCTTTGGTGCTTTTCTTTTTGGCAGGATTTGCCTTCTTTTTTTCTTTTTCCGGACCTTCCTCTTTTTCCGGACCTTCCTCTTTTTCCGGACCTTCCTCTTTTTCCGGTTCCTCCGGTTTCTCCGGCTCTTGAGGCTTTTCTTCCCTGGCCGTCCTTTCTCTCCTTGCATCCTCTCCCTTAAAGGAAGGCTCCTCATCTCTTTTAAAGGTCAAATACCTGATGACAGCCTCTTTCTGTTTGAACTGGCGCTCCAGTTCCGTGTATGTCTCTGGGCCCCCCTCATAGTAGAAAAACACATAAAAGGCAGAGTCATTTCTCTTTATAGGATAAGCAAGCTTCCGCTTACCCCATTTATCAATATGGATCATCCTGCCTTTTTTCTTTTTGACGACAGATTCCATCTGGCTGATGAACTGCTCTGTTTCTTCTTCGGAAAGGGTAGGTGCAATCAAAAAAGCTGTTTCGTAATATCTCATGCTTTCCTCCTTACGGATATTCAGCTCCTTTTCTTATGAAAAGAAACAAGGAGTTCGTTAAATTCACGTATTAAACGTGACTCCTTTTTTTATTATACACATTCATCGCTCTATCTAAAGAGCTGTTTAAAATGACATCAAACGCTTCAACAGCATTATCAATGCTTTCTTGGAGCCGTGCTCTCTCGCTCTTCATAAAAGGGGAGAGCACAAAATCAGACGGATTACTCCCCTCGGGCACAGGCCCTATCCCTATTTTTATCCTGGGGAAGTCTTGGGTTTCCATTCTCTCTATAACAGACATGACTCCTTTGTGAGACCCGCTGCTTCCTGCTCTTTTTATCCTTATCTCCCCTAATAAGATATCGAAATCATCGTGGGCGATTATCAAATTTCCCAAAGGAATATTATATCTCTCTTGAATGCGTTTTACAGCTACTCCGCTCAAATTCATAAAAATCCTGGGTTTGGCCAGGAGGATCTCATGATCATCCCTTTTTACTTCAGCCCCACGAAATGTCTTATCCATGACTTTAAGCTTAGTATCCCATCTTCTCGCTAATCTGTTCACAAGTATGGACCCTGCATTATGTCTGGTCCAGGCATATTTTTGACCAGGATTTCCGAGCCCGACCAAAGCCCACAAATATCACTCCTTTTTCTCTTCCTCTTCCTTTTTCTCTTCTTTTTCTTCTCCAGCTTCTCCTCTTTCTTCTCCGATTACTTCAGGCTCTTCTCCCTCTGCAATCAGTTCTTCCTCTATTTCTTCTTCCACTTCGATCTCTTCTTCTTCCGGAAGTATGATATGCGCAATCACTGTCTTAGGATCCGTAATGAATTCTACATTCTCAGGGGGCTGGATATCCCCCAGCTTGAGGGATTGATTTAAATGAAGGCCACTGATGTCCACTTCAATCTGATCAGGTATGTCCCTTGGCAAACACCGCACCTGGGCCTCTCTGTTCACAAAGTCAACAAAACCTCCTTCTGACTTTACTCCGACTGCTTCTCCTGTCAAAACGATCTGAACTGTCACTTCAATCGACTCGGTCATTGCGATCTCAATCAGATCCACATGCAGAAGTTCATCTGTTATAACATCCAGCTGGTAGTCTTTTATCATCACGTTCTTCTTTTTGGAGTCAAAAGCAACTTTAAATATAGTATTTTCGCCTCTTCCCGATTTTAATATAGAAAACATATCCTGTTTAGACAACACCAATGAAATGTTTTTTGTCTTGGATCCGTAGAGAATTGCCGGGAGCTTGCCTTCTCTTCTTAACCGGCGCGCTGCATTTTTTCCAACAGATTCCCTCACTTCAGCTTTTACCGTCATTTCCATGGCATATTTCTCCTTATTCAAATAAAGAACTCACAGATTCACCTTGATGAATTCTGCGGATCGCCTCACCAAAAAGTTCAGCTACGGATAGAACCGTGATCTTATCTGATATTTTCTTCTTCCCGTCAAGCGGGATGGTATTGGTTACCACCAACTGTTTTAGCTCTGATCCATTTATCCTTTCCATTGCCTTTCCAGAAAGCACCGGATGTGTGCAGGCAGCAAAAACTTTTCTTGCTCCTTTTTTAATAAGAGCTTCCACGCTTTGGACCAGGGTTCCTCCTGTATCAACCATATCATCCAGAATGATGACATCCCGTCCTTCGACATCCCCTATAACATGAAGAACCTTTGCAATATTCGGAGCTGGCCTTCGTTTGTCAATGATCCCTAATGAGGCATTCATTCGTTTGGCAAACCATCTGGCCCTTCCGACTCCTCCGGCATCCGGGGATATGATCGTTAAGTTTTCCAAATCAAGACTTTTAAAATATTTTTCCAATACAACTCTAGCAACAAGGTTGTCCACAGGTATGGAAAAAAATCCCTGGATTTGAGGAGAGTGAAGATCCATAGTCAGTACACGGTTCGCTCCTGATGCTTCTATCAAATCCGCCACCAGCCTGGCAGAAATCGGAACACGCGGACGGTCTTTCCAGTCCTGCCGGGCATAGCAATAATACGGAATAACAGCGGTTATCCTTTCAGCAGATGCTCTTTTTAAAGCATCAATCATTATAAAAAGCTGCATCAAATGAAAACTCGTCTCCTGGGCTCCCGTTTGAATGACAAAAACGTCTTCTCCACGGACATTCTCGTCGATATAAAAGTGGATCTCTCCGTCGCTGAATTGCTCAAGAACTGATTTCCCAAGGTCCATTTTAAGATAAGATGCGATTTCCTCCGCTAAAATAGGATTAGATGAACCCGTAAAAATCTTCATGTTCTTTTCCTTTTTGAATAATTTTTTACTTTCTCTTATTAATAAACAAAATACCAAACATGGCTGGGGCGGGAGGATTCGAACCTCCGAATGGCGGCTCCAAAGGCCGCTGCCTTACCGCTTGGCTACACCCCATGCGCTAAACGACTCCAATACTTTTCTCTATCCAATGTTTCTGCAAGCACACCAGAGTAAACTTTTTTTACACTCTCCCACGCAGCTTCTGCTTTATCCTTGCGTTCAAAAAGCCCAAATACCGCTGATCCTGTGCCGCTTACCAATGACAGCACCGCACCCATTTTACTGATATGGCTTTTAACTTCCTTGATCTGGGGATATAAGTGAAAAACAGTCTCTTCTAAATCGTTTTCTAATCCGCCTAATCCTCTGGTATTCAGAAACTCGATAATTTTACTGTCTTTGCCTTTTGAAGTCAAGCTTTTAGAAGAGCTGCTGTAAATCAATTTTGTTGGAATAGGGGTGCCCTCAAAAACCAGCATACAGTAAAATGTGGGCAGGTCGTCAATGACCGAAATTTTATCTCCCCTTCCTGCGCCAACGCATAATCCCCCTTCCATGAAATAAGGGACGTCCGCTCCGAGCCCACGCCCAAACTCCATCAATTCTTCCTTCTTTAGGTATAAACCTAACATTTTATTAAGCGTCAACAGAGTAACTGCTGCGTTACTGCTTCCGCCGCCAAGCCCGGCTCCTGCCGGAATATTTTTAACCACACGGATATTAATCCCTTTATCGGTCATGGACTGCTCTTTCATGATGTAAGCGGCCTTATATACAAGATTATCTCTCCCCCAAGAAATGGATCTGTCCGTTCCCCTGAGAACAATTGGCCCTGAAGAAGAGATCTCTATCTCTATTTCATCGTGGAGGGAAATGCTCTGGAAAAGAGTCCTGATATTGTGATAACCATCATCTCTCTTACTCAACACCTCTAAACCGAGGTTGATCTTAGCAAATGATTTAATTCTCATGATTAATGATTTTTTGTATTTCTTCCCAGGATTTTTCTTCGAAATCTTTAATAAAAGACATTGAAAAGTGACTTTTTTTTGCCGGACTGTTGAAATCAATGCCGAGGACTTTCAATGTTCCTTTTTGAAACCGGTTTTTAAAATCAAGGCTTCGGATCATACCGGTGCCCTCAATATATCCACTGACAGTAAAGGACATGCCCTGCTTTCTTCCCTCAACGACTCTTCCCTCGTTGTCCTTTTTTATGTCCCATAGATCTTGACTTTTATCCTTCCCTTTTTCTCTCAAATAATCCCACTTTCCGATGAGAAAACATATGACCTCGGACATGGCCAGTCTGGCTCCAATGAACGTATCAATAATACGCTCTTCAGTGCTTTCCCAGTATACTTTCTTTGAAGGGACGACAAGAAAAGCTCTTTCCTTATCTATAATGATCTGATAGATCGTCCGGCCTAAAAGATCAAAGGCTTCTATTTTCCCTTTGTCTGGAATGCTGAAAAAAAAAGAAAACTTTGACCTGGAATACCCTTCCGCTCCTATCAGCTTTAATGAAGCAAATCCTTCTATGGTCTCTATCCGATCCGGATAAGGAGAAAGCAAAACATGTGAAGGCCTGCAGCTAAAGAAAAAAACCAGCCCTATACAAAAGACGGCAATGCGTACCTTCTGTAAGCACAATACCCTGGTCCCACTTATTTCTTTTCACCCTTTGTTTCTTTGGTGCTTTCTTTCTTTGTGTCATCAGAAAGCGAAAATCCATAGTCATCTATTTTAATGCTCTTTTGCGGCCTTCGACTCTTCCTTGGTTCGAGCTCGGTTATTCTTGCGCTTCTCCTTGACTCCTCATCGACCAGAGAAAACCCGTAATCTTCTATTTTCTTCTTCTTGCTTCTCAAGGCCTTTTTCTTTTTTCTAAGAAGGGGATAAAAAGGAGATTTGATTTTTTTGCCAAAACAAGAGATTTTGGGATTTGCAATCAAAATAACCAGGAACAAAACAAATATTATGACTGCGCCTACAAAAAAAACATTCATTTTGTTTTTTTTTATTGATTGAAAAGCCAGGTCTTATTTAAATCAAGAACCTGCCTGGATCTACATCAACCTTTTTCCTCTATCTCTTCCTGGAAGTCAGGTATTTTAGATATGATTTTTTCCTTTCCCAAATAAAAACCAATAAAAAACGCTGATGATGCAAGAAGAAGAGTGAAAAATGATTTAAAAATATTTTTCATCGTCCTTATACCTTAATCTCGTTCCCTTTAGATTCTTAACTAAATCGTAAAAAAAGTCAACCCTGTTCATCCCGATTTTTAATCAATGAAAAACAATGGCTTCAAAGATATAGATGTCCACGTTCGTCTTCCATACTTCCTTCGGAAGCCCTGCCTTCAGGCATGTCTGCTCAAGAAACTCTGTCCTGGACCAGCTGTTCTCTGTGGCGACCTGAGGCAGCAAAAGCCCTTCCCTCGGGCCTTTTGCTATGATGAGGCCATGCCTTCCGACCTCGATCTCTGAAATATCATCGATTTTTCTGGGAATTGTCAGCACGGATATTTCTATCTCCAAACCTGCAAGTTCTGAAGGGGACAGAGGTGGGAATCTCGCATCTCTGCATGCTGCATATACAGCTGCCTGGGCAACGGTTTTGTAGAGAGGCCCCACAGGTTCTATGAATCCTATACACCCTCTTAGCCTTCCTCTCTTTTCCAATGTCACAAAGGCGCCTCTCTTTGCGTACAGCTGAGAGCTGTGAGGTTCAGGGCAGACTATCCTCTTTTCTTTCACATAGCTCTGGATGGCTGTCCGGGCTATCCTTAAAAGCTCATCTTTTTCACTGTGAGACAGGACAAACTCATCCGCTTCTTCTTTTGCATACACTGCTGCAGCCATATAACCAACTACCTGAGATTCCGGTCCGCCTGCAGAAGAGGAATCGTCATAACAAAGGATATCCACAAGAGTTTCTCCCAGATCCATAGCATATTGGAGAGAGGTGACGACCCCGGCACCCCCGCACAGGATGTTCTCTCTATTTAAAAGCCTGTTTTCCAGCTCCTTGATGTTTCTGGAAACAATCAAATCGATTGTGTCTCTGTCCTTTTTGTTTGCCTGCTCCTTGGGTAGATAATGTGACATGTCCGTAGAAACAATGACGAGAATCTTACTCTTCAAGGCTATATCCATAATCCCTTTCACTAATCTGCCTATCAGATCCCTAGACGGGATTCCCATTACAACAGGGATTATTTTCGTATCAGGAATAGTCTGCTGTATAAACGGGATCTGCACTTCTATGGCATGCTCTTTCGCATGGGCCTCAGGGATAAATCCAAATCCTGTAGCTCTTGACAGTTCCCTGGATAAGACCTGGTCCACGTTCACAGTCCCAAAAGGGGAAACATACCCTCCCTTCAGATAGATAGAACAACCTCTAAAACCAAAATGATGACTCGGCCCAATGATGACAACCGCATCGAATTCTTGCCCCAATACTTGTTTATAGGCATGGGCTGCAACCTTCCCTGAATACATATAACCGGCATGCGGGACAATGAGAGCCTTGAGTTGATAACCGTACTGAGGTTTATAGTCAGCCTCGTCCAGCCAGTGCTTGATCTGTTTTGACAGCTCCTGAGGACTCGCACTGTAAAATTGTCCTGCCCATACAGGCTTTCTGATTCCCTGCGCTCTTAAGGGACTGAGCACAAGAATAAAAAAGAGAAGGAATGCTGATGCTTTATTTTTCATTTTATATTTAACCTGGCCTGTGAATGATCCAGGCGCTATTCAAGTTTATTAAGATTCTCTAAAAAAATCAATACCGCCAGAGAACGGAAAGCAGCCTGCTGATAGTTGTTTTTGCTTTATGTTAATTGTTTTTACTGTACAAGATCTGCATTATTTGCTAAAATAGTTTTTTGTTTTTGGAGACAACAATGCCTTTGTACGAATACGAGTGCACAAGATGCCACAAAACAATAGAAAAAATACAGAAGGTAGGAGACCAAGGTCCCAAAAAATGTCCCTACTGTGGGGGAACCCTAAAAAAACTGTTATCGACCCCTGCCCTCCAATTCAAAGGTTCTGGCTGGTATGTAACAGACTATGCCGGGAGTAAAGAAAATCTACATGCAGCCCCCTCCCATAAAGGCCAAAAAAAAAAGGACTCAACCAGCACAGAGATATCGAACAACAAGAAGACAGAAAAGATAAAAACATAGTATAGTCAGTATGATGCGGATAGCGGTTCGCGTTCCAAATTGGATAGGGGATTCTGTACTCGCAATCCCTGCTATAAAAAGCCTAAAAACAAATTTCCCTGACTCAAGTATTTCCATCATAGCTAAAACCTGGGTGAAAGATATCTTCATGAACCTGGACTTTGTGGACGAAATCATTACTATTCCTGACCAGAATAATCTGACAGACATCAGGTCTGCCGCCAAGAAACTGAAGAAATATGATTTTAACGCCGGCCTTCTCCTTACCAACTCTTTTCTCTCCGCTCTTCTGTTCGCCATGGCCGGAATCCCAAAAAGATGGGGATACAAAAGAGACGGACGGCAGCTTTTACTCACAGAGAGTATTCCCGATAAAAACCTGAGAACACAAATCCATCAAGTCCTTTATTATCAAAACATCCTTTCCGGCCTCGGCTTTAAAACCTATCCCTCTAAACTGCAGCTCGCTGTAACAGAGCAAGAAAAAGCTCTGGCAGGCGATTTTCTCCGTTCCTTCGGTTTCGAACCCAAAAAAAAGACCATCATCTTAAATCCGGGCGCTTATTTCGGCCCTGCAAAAAGATGGCCGGCATCCCAATATGCGTCCTTGGCAAAAATGCTTCAAAAAAAGGCTCCTCTTAATCTGCTCATCATAGGTTCCAAGGCAGAAAAAGAGCTTGCCCTTGCCATTACGGCCTCCTTGAAGAAAAAACCTGTAGATCTTGCCGGAAAGACATCTTTGAGAATGCTCACTGCCATTATGAGCCTGGCTGACGTTGTGGTTTCTAATGATTCAGGGCCCATGCATATGTCAAACGCTCTCGGTATTCCTGTTATTGCTTTGTTCGGCCCCACTGTTCCCGCTGCCACACAGCCGTTTCAACAACCTTATACACTCATCAAAAAAGATGTGCCGTGCTGGCCGTGCTCTTATAGAGCCTGTCCTTATGAGCACCAGTGTATGCTCAAAATAACCCCTGAAGAGGTTTTCTCAGAATGTGAGCGGTTCCTGTCATGAAAAAAAGGGCGGTATTTTTGGATAGAGACGGCACTATCAATAAAGATGTGGGCTATCCTGATTCCTTTGAAAGGATAAAAATCTATCCTTACAGTTATGATGCCGTCAGGAAAATCAACAAAGCGGGTTTCCTAGCTGTAGTGATTACAAATCAATCAGGAGTGGGAAGAGGACTTATAAAGGAGGAAGCCCTTAATGAGATCCATAAGAGGATGAAAGAATCTTTTCAAAAAAAATCCGCCCGCATTGATCAGGTGTATTACTGCCCCCATTATTCGGATTCGTCTATCCCGGAGTATCGTAAAGAATGCCTTTGCAGAAAACCTCATCCCGGGATGGCTCTCAAAGCCGCTGAAAAGCTAAACATTAACCTGCCCGAATCCTACATCATAGGGGATAAAGTCGAAGATATTCTACTGGGGGTAAATATCAAGGCTACTCCGGTTCTTGTGCTCACAGGTTTTGGGGAACAGTCAAGAACCCGGCTTGAAGAGATGAGAATCAAACCCGGCTTTATTGCAAAAAACCTGCTGGATGCTGTAAACTGGATTTTAAAGAAGAAGGAAAGAGAAAAAGCGGATTAGTCTCTTAGATCCTTTATAAAACACAAATGATTAGATTCAACGACATCCTGGAAAAAGTCTCCGCATGGTATGATGAAAAGGAGTTGGTCCCTCTGCAGAAAGCCTATGTTTTTGCCGCCCAATCCCATAAAGGGCAGGTCCGGCTTTCCGGAGAACCCTATCTCAGCCATCCCCTGGAAGTTTCCAACATTTTGGCGGACATGAAACTGGATCCCACCACACTGGCTGCCGCACTTCTGCATGACGTTCTGGAAGATACAGATGTGACGGCTCTGGACATAAAAAAAATATTTGGCAAAGAGATCGCCCATCTTGTGGAGGGAGTGACAAAAATAAGCCTTGTTGAAGAATCCTCCCCTGAGACGATCAGAGCAGAAACAATCAGAAAAATAATTCTTGCCATGACCGACGACCTTCGAGTCATCTTTATCAAACTTGCAGACAGAATACACAATCTTAAGACCTTAAAGTATCTGTCTGATAAAAAACAAAAACAGATAGCCCAGGAAACTATAGAAATCTACGCCCCTATTGCAAACAGGCTCGGCATGGGCCGAATAAAAGGAGAGCTTGAGGACCTTTCTTTCCAATATGTTGATCAAAAAAACTACTTCCGGATCCTCTCTCTCATAAAAACCAAAAAAAAAGACGCTGAAAGCTCTTTAAAGAAAATCGAAAGAGACCTAATTGAACTGATGAAAAAGAACAGCATCCCGGCTGATGTGTCGTCCAGAATTAAGAGACCTTACAGTATATACAATAAGATGAAGCGCCGGGGAATAAAATTCGAACAGGTCTATGACTTCATGGCCTTAAGGCTTATTACAAATACCACCAGTAACTGCTATGCGGCACTAGGTATTATTCATCAGAACTGGACTCATCTTCCTTCGCGATTCAACGACTTCATTTCCATGCCAAAACCAAACCTTTATCAGGCCCTTCACACAACCATCCTTACTAAAAAAAAACATACTATTGAAATACAAATAAGAACACGCGAGATGCACGAGATCGCTGTAAACGGCATCGCTGCGCACTGGAAATACAAGGAAACGGACGCCAAGGCCATAGTCAAAGAAGACCAAAGGCTGCAATGGCTGAGGGAGATGGCCGACCTTTACAAAGAACAAAAAGATCCGAGGAAATTTCTAAAAGACTTAAAGACAAATCTGATCCCTGAAGAAGTCTATGTTTTTACGCCAAAGGGAAAGGTCATAACTCTTCCTATGGGAGCCACTGCCCTTGATTTCGCGTTCAGAATCCATACGGAAATAGGCCTTCATGCTGATAAGGCCATAATAAACAAAAGGACGGTCCCTCTAAAAACAGTCCTGGAGCCCGGCACTATAGTTGAAATCATCACATCTGATAAGAAAACACCCGTCAGAAACTGGCTTAACTTTGCTTTCACCTCCAAAGCACAGCATCAAATAAAGAGATGGCTTAACAAACAGGAGCAAATAAAAAACATTTCCCTTGGGAAAAAACTCTGGAACAAACAACTCAAAAAACACAAAACCAGAGAAAGTCTTTTAAAAGGAAAAGAGCTTTTAAAAAAAATAAGACAAGCGACATACCCTCATATAAAGTCTCTCAAAGACTTTTACGAAATGGTAGGAATAGGAAAGATCGTTCTGAACGAAAGGCTATTAGAAAAGATATATCCTGACAGAAAGCTCAAATCAGGTAAGGATACACTCATAAAAAAAGCAGTCAAAAAAGTCGCTAAAAAACCTGAATTAGATATCATAGTTAAAAACAAAGAAAGCTCAAGTATAAAATTAGCGAGATGCTGCTCTCCGGTACATGGGGAACCAATAACCGGTTATATCACCTCAGGAAAAGGAATTACCGTTCACTCCCTCCGGTGCCATCTTGTAAAAAAAGAAATCCTTCCCTCACAGAGGATGGTGGATGTATCCTGGGATAAATCATCCAAAGGTGATTACGAGGCCTCTCTTTTTATCACCTCTGTAGACACTCCCGGCGTGCTGGCAAAAATAACATCAAAAATCGCAAGCCTGAAGATAAATATAAAGAAAGCCAGCGTTGAGCCTTCCCCGGACAAAAAAACCAAAGTGAATCTTCGCATGACCGTCAAGAATATAGAACAGCTGGAAAATGCCATTACAGAAATAAAGGGAATCCCTGAGGTTCTCTCTGTGGAAAGATTATAATTGAGGCTTATCCGGCTTTTCCTACTTTTCCTGAACGTATACAGTTCGTGCAAACCCACGCTTTTCTTGTCCCTGAATCGGTCTCTATCTTGACGCGCTGTAAATTAGGTTTCCATTTCTTTTTCGTCGCCTTGTGTGAGTGACTGACGCTGTTTCCGAAAACAGGACCTTTTCCGCAAATTTCACATACTTTAGCCATTTTCCTTTCTCTCTTGCATAACCTGATGATTCATAAATAATCCTGACCTGTTCTAAGTAAGTCTAAAAAATTAAGGCATATATATAACATAAATTCACTAAAAACCCAACCCTCTTTGGATAGGCATCCCTTTTTTCCGTTTCTGTGAAGAAGCTATCCGCGCCTCAATTTATATGCTTTAAGCGTATTATGCATAAGCATCGCAACTGTCAGGAGACCAACCCCACCTGGAACAGGGGTAAGAAAAGAAGCTTTGTCAATAACGCTCGGATGCACATCGCCGATAAGCGTATACCCTTTTTTATCAATGTCCTGAAGCCTTTTTTCAGGCTCTTTGAACATCTCTGCTGCCTCGGCTTTATCAGTCAGGTGATTAATCCCCACATCTATCACCACCGCCCCTTCTTTTACAAAGTCAGGCGTCACAAACGCTCCTCTCCCAATCGCTGCCACCAATATATCCGCTCTTGATGCTACCTTTGGAAGATTCTCTGTTCTGGAATGACAAACCGTTACCGTGCCGTGTGCGTTGGTCATCATGATGGAAAGAGGTTTCCCGACAAGCAAACTTCTTCCGATAATCACAACCTCCTTCCCTTTTATGCTTATCTTCCTTGATTTTAAAAGCTCCATTATACCTAATGGAGTGCAGGGCCGTAGACCGCTCTCGACTCTCAATAAATGCCCTAGGCTGCATGGATTAAGACCATCTACGTCCTTTTCGGGAAGGATCGTTTTCGCGACTTCATGGCTGCTGAAACCCTGCGGCAACGGCTCCTGTACAAGAATCCCGTCTATCTGGTCCTTGTGGTTTAATTCTTCTATCTTTTTTTTAAGCTCAGAAGGATCTAAATTCTCTTTAAATGTCAGGACTTCGGAATAAAGGCCCAGCCTTTCGCAATTCTTCTGTTTCATCCCCACATATACCTGAGACGCTTTGTTCTTTCCAACCAGAATCGCAGCTAGACCCGGAACCTCATTTCTTTCCGCTTTTATTTTGGAAACTTCATCCCTGACTCTTTCTTTGATCTCCTTGGCCAATGTACTGCCCTCAAGCCAAACTCCCATAAAGTCCTCCTGAATAAATTTTACAAATCATTATACATGTGTCCTCTTTGAATGACAACCCAAAAAGGATATCCAGACCGCTCTCCCTATAGCCACCTGGCACAAAATTTGCTTAAAGAATAAGAAATGAGTATTTGTGGAATTTTTACGCTTCCAGCTTTATCTCATTTCTTTTAGAGCTGCGGGTATGGCTGTTCACATTCTTGACGATTTTATTAAAAAAAAGTACTTTATAGTTAACCTGGATTATTCACAAGTCGAGGTTGCAGAGAGCATACTGATATTCAGGTGTGGACGTAGCGACATTGAAGATTTAGCCTTCTGAGTGCTGTGTTTGAGGGAACTCGGCAAAGCCGAGCTGTGAGTATGTTTGACCCACGGACGGGGGGAGTTACGCAGCAGCCGAGAACACAGTGCGAAGAATGG
>JAGGYH010000136.1 GCA_021162615.1 Candidatus Aminicenantota bacterium | reverse complement strand
TTGATGATTCGGGATGGGCGGATTTCAGACCATTCGGGCTTCCTCGCTATCCGACACCGAATGTCAACAGCCTGGCTCAACAGGGCTGCCGATTCAATAATTTTTATGTGCCTCAAGCTGTATGTTCTGCTTCACGCGCTTCTCTCCTCACAGGGTGCTATCCCGGCCATACAAAAGTATTCGGAGCTCTTGGACCGCGTGCCAGAGGCCTTTCTCCGGAATTTTCTACCATAAGTGAGTTACTCAAAGCACAAGGATACACCACAGGAGTATTTGGAAAATGGCATATAGGAGACCAGCCCGAGACACGCCCGCTGGAGAGGGGTTTTGATGAAGCATGTGGATTGATGTATTCCAATGATATGTGGAGATTCCATCCTCGATCCGGAGAATACTTCGGACAATGGCCCCTGCAATACTGGGAGAACAGCAAAATAATCATAGATCCTGTGCTGCCGAAAGACCAATCCATGCTTACCACATGGTATACAGAACATGCTCTTGATTTCATAAACAGGCATAAGGACAAACCTTTCTTTTTGTATGTTCCTCACTCCATGCCCCATGTGCCGCTTTTCTGTAGCGATAAATTCAAAGGTAAATCAGGCCTGGGCCTTTATGCTGATGTCATGATGGAGATCGATTGGTCTGTGGGTCAGATCACTAAAGCGCTGAGAAAGAACGGGCTTGAAGATAATACAATGGTAATCTTTTCATCTGATAACGGGCCGTGGATCAGTTACGGTAATCATGCGGGAAAAACTCATTTTCGTGAGGCAAAAGGTACCAGTTTTGACGGGGGGACCCGTTCCTGCTGCATCATAAAATATCCAGCAAAAATCAAACCGAACACGAGTTCTGATCAGGCCTTTTGTTCTATTGATATACTTCCGACCCTTTGCTATCTGGCCGGAGCTTCTCTTCCGTCATATGAGATCGACGGCAGGAATATATGGGATCTTATCGCGGGGAAACCAGAAGCAAAAAATCCCCATAAGTACTATGCTTTTTCCACTAACAGCCGTTTTGAAAGTGTTATAAGCGGTGACGGCAGGTGGAAACTGCACCTTCCTCACAAATACGCCACACTTGTCAAAGCAGGAAGGGATGGAATGCCCGGTAAATACGAATTGAATCAAATCGAATTATCATTATTTGACATGAGAAACGATCCGTATGAAAGATTTAATGTGATTGACCAGTATCCGCAAAGAGCTGCTGAATTACAGCGGCTCGCGCAGCAGCACAAAAACAGGTATTATAGTGATGATTCCAAACCAGCCCTCTAAGCGGAGCAAAAAAAGGATCATTTTTTATGTTCTTCTATCATTTAAATTATAAGGAGGGAGAAATCGAATGAATGTAAATATTGCTTTTGTCGGATACGGCACAGTGGCCCAGGGTTTCACAGAGATCATTCTAGAAAAGGGCAGCCAGCTTAAGGAACAACACGACCTCTCTATTCAGGTGGTGGCTGTCTCAGACATTAAAAAGGGCTCCATCTATGACGAAAAGGGCTTGAATATGAAAAAAGTCCTCTCTCTTGCAAAAAACAATAAGCCGCTTGAAGACTATCCTGAAGGTATAAAGGGAATGAACAGTCTTGAAACAATTACCAAAACAAATGCGGATACCATCATTGAAGTGACATATACGGATGTCAAGACAGGGGAACCGGCACTCACTCATATCAAAGCCGCATTGAACGCTGGCAAACACGTACTATCAACCAACAAAGGCCCGGCTGTCAAACAAGCCGCATTGCTCTTAGAGACTGCAAGGAAAAACAATGTTTATTATGGATTTGAAGGCACGGTTCTGTCAGGCACGCCGGCATTGAATCTCGCGTCATACACGCTTTCAGGAAACAAAATCACCGGATTCAAAGGGATTCTTAACGGGACCACGAACTACATCCTCACCCGAATGGAGGAGGGGATGAGCTATGAGAAAGCATTGAAAAAAGCTCAGGAACTCGGATATGCTGAAGCAGATCCCACGGGGGATGTGGAAGGTCTTGATGCACTGGGAAAAGTGGTTATTTTAACAAATGTTGTACTGGGAAAAGAACTATCCCGGACGGATGTGAAGCGAAAAGGTATCACAGGCATCTCCATGGATGATGTCAAACACGCTAAAGAACACGGCAAACGATGGAAACTGATAGGCAGGGCAGAGATCCAAAAGGACAGCTCAGTGCTGGCCTCTGTTTCTCCAGAAAAGCTCCCTTTGTCCGATCCTCTTGCCGGTGTCAATGAAGCCGTCAATGCTTTGACATTTATGACCGACGAACTCGGCCCTGTAACCATTATCGGCCCCGGGGCAGGGAAAAGAGAGACCGGCTTTGCCCTGCTTATTGATATGATAAATATGAAATATCAGATTTCCCGTTGACATGATAAAAGCAACATCGACTTGTTCACCATCCAGGTTATTAAGCTTTTTACCTTAAATTTATAAAAAAGGAGGAAAAGAATGAGCTCTAAAAGGATACTTCTCCTTATTGGTGTTCTTATCACAGCATTTGCGCTCTTAAGCGCTTTTGCCAATCAGGCACCGGATTATGAAAAGGAGAATCTGAATAGTTATGAATACTGGGAAGGATGTACATCCATCCTGGTCGGGAAAAAGGCTTCGGCCGATGGTTCGACCATGACCACGCATACCTGTGACTGCGGTATGTGCGATTGGACCTTCCGGTTTGTCCCGGCTGCTGATCATAAAGAAGGTGATGTCCGCAAGATCTATCATGTAAGCCAGTACAGAACCTGGCCCCCTGAACAAGGATTAAAATGGGAAAAATACAAGGACGATTATACGGGGCTGGATATCCCTCAGGTCCCTCACACTTATGCTTACATCCACGGCATGTTCGGTTACATGAACGAAAACCAGGTAGCATTGGGAGAATCCACTATCGGCTGTCAGCGAAAGATGAGAAACCAGACACCCTCAGCTAAATTCGATCTCACCATGCTCACTCTCATGGCCATGGAAAGAGCCAAAACCGCAAGAGAAGCCATTCAAATCATGGGCGACCTGGGAACAACCTATGGATACGGATTCAATGACGGCGGTGAGATGCTGGCTGTATCCGACCCCGACGAGGTATGGATCTTTGAGATCATGCCGGTCGGACCTCTCTGGGCTCCTGAAAGCAAAAAGCCCGGCGCCGTCTGGTGCGCTCAGCGTATCCCGGACGATCATGTCAGTGTGACCCCTAATGAATCGCGTATCGGCGAGATCGACCTGGAAAATGAGGACTTCTTCATGGCCTCTTCCAATGCCGTCTCTTATGCCATTGAAAACGGCTATTATGACCCGGAAAGCGGAGAGCCCTTTTCCTGGAAGAAAGCTTATTCACCTTCTCAGGGAAGCGCCCTCGGTTCCCAGGGAAGAAGAGGCAGGTTGTGGCGTTTTTATAACATTGTCGCTCCCTCTCTGGATTTAGGGCCGGATACAGAAAGCATGGACCTCCCTTTTTCCGTAAAACCGGATAAAAAAATCTCTGTCCAGGATGTCATGTCCATTACCAGGGATAAATACAAAGGAGCACTGTTTGATCCCTCTGAAGGTATCAAAGGAGGCCCTTTTGCCAACCCAAACTACTTCAAAGGATTTGAGGTGGACAAGCAAAGATACAACGGCCCGCGCTGTATCTGCGTTAACAATGTGGAATACACAACCATTACCCAGTGCAGGGGATGGCTGCCCGATCCCATAGGAGGCATTTTATGGCTTTCTTTCGGCGCCCAGGATACGGCCTGTTATATGCCGCTCTACTGCGGTCTTACTGAACTCCCAAAATCATTCCAGGTGGGAGACCATTTCGTTTTCAACAGAGACTCCGCCAGATGGGCTTCGGATTATGTAGATTTCCACACCCAGGTAGCCTATTCCTATGCCATAGAGGACGTTAAGAAAGCACAGGAAAAATGGGAAGGGATTGCTTTTCAAAATATCCCTATCATAGATGAAGCAGCGTTAAAGCTCTTTAAAGAGAATCCTGAAAAGGCCAGACAGTTTCTTACGGATTTTTCAGTCAATCACGCCGACTCCGTTGTCAATGCCTGGTGGAAGTTGGGGGATGACCTGCTTGTCAAATACAATCACTTCCGCATCTATAATCCGGAAACAAGAAAGATAAACCGGATACAGACCCCTGAATGGTGGAACAAAGCGCTCATTAAGCTAGAAGATCTCAAGCCGATCTCAACGCCTCCGCCACCGCCGCCCAAGAAGAAGAAAAGAGAAGCCGCATGATTCCGTCTTGATTGTCTCATTGATCTTCCTTTCGTTGTTTTTATTCTTATAAACATATTTTAAGAAATACAGAGAGCCTTTTCCTCATAACCGCCTGGATTTCCGGTTGACTGGGATTGCCTTATACGGTTATGATTGACGATAAATCCATTCTTTGTTTATGAGCAATGGAATTGCGTGGAAAGGCGGAAAAAATGTACGAAAAAGGAGGGAAGATGAACAAAATTATTAAAATCATTCTTATCATCCTCATCATTGATTTTGTCATTGTGGTCGGTTATTTCGGGTATAAATCGATATCAAAAAGAAGCTCCTCCGGCGCATCCTCATATGAATGGGTGGAAATGACTGAATCTTACACACCCAAGGACCACATAGAGGATTTTATCATGGAGAATGCCATGAGGCAGAATCTGTTTCCTGTTTATATAAAAAATTACGGAAGAGACTTTAAGATACTTAAAAAATTTGTGGGAAAGAAGCTCTACAAACCTTCACGGACAGAAATGGATTTTGTTTTCCCTGATGCAAAGGACTGGCATCTCATAGAGCTTAAATACAAAGAAAAAAAGAGAGACAGGGATATTAAACGGACAATCCTTTACGTTCAAGAACAAGGCGAGTGGAAGGTGGGAGATGCCGGGGGGCCCATTGAATAAGCCAGGCTAATCAATAATGGTAAAAAAAATCATCCAGATCAGGTCAGAGTATACAAGTGCCCGGTTGATTCTTTCGAACCTGGAACACAGGCTGAAGGGAACCAGGTTTAAGCGTCTGCCCGGCTATCTTCCGCCAGAAGTGGATTTTCTGACGGAAGGCAAAAAGAAGAGGACCATAAGAGTCAGGGACTATGACGTACGTGAACTGAATCCGCCGGAGTCTCCCCGGGCCATAAAGCATCTCAGCCTTATTCTTGCTGCCCGCCATGGAAACCTTGCGGCCGCACGCCGTTTAAAAACAGAAACTCAAAAAGCTTTTGATAAAATTTCGGCCCGTTTTACCGGAGAGAAGCTTATTGAAAACGAGCATGTCGTTCCTTACACGACATCAGGCACTTATTCTGAAGCCGAAATCAGCAACAAAGGCGCAATCCTTCTCGATCTTTCCAATCGAGGCATCGCCACAGCGGACTTTAGCCTGCTCACAGCTTCAGCCTACTCGCTGCCGCCAGAAAAGCTGGAACCTCTGGTCAGAGCCATTGTCCAGAACCTCGAGATCCTGAGCGGACGAAAGCTTGAAGACCCTGAAAATCCATTACTTATTGCCATGCGCTCTGCCTTGCCTGAATACCTGCCGGGATTTATGCCCACCTACCTTAACGTCGGATTTGTTCTGGATATGCTTTCCGGGCTTCAGCAAAGATATGGTAAGGCTGGTGCAGCCCGGATCCGCTTCAACAACCGCAAGACCATTCTGGAAAATCTTGATCGAGAGGCTTTCCGTCCTTTTGATATTCAGGGAAAACCCCTTCTGTCCATCCAGAAAAACACTGAACTGGCTGAACAGATGGAATCCGAGATCGCTGCCCGAAGACCCGAGCTTCTCAAAAGCGCATGGGCTCAGCTCCTGTTTTTTCTCGAAAAGGCCTATGACTACTACCAGGATCATTTGGATGTTCTCCGCAGCTTTATGACCCGGGAACTGCACCGTCCCGCGATCATTTTCCAACGAATGGTCTGCAGCGTCATTGATAGTGCCTCTTATGCCGGTGTCATTTACAGCCGCCATCCCAGACTCGGCACAGGCCTTTTTCTTCAATTCGGCCGGACGGTCTACGGGGAAGATCTGATGACAGGACGCCTTCAGCCCGAGGAACGTCACTTCCAGACCCGTGAACAAAGCCGCCGGGAATTTCCCGCTGTTTATCACTGCTGGGACAGAATTTTCCAGCTTGAGGATATTTTCCAATCACCTGTAATGGTTGAATTCACCGGAGTCAAGGGAACCTTCACTATCCTGCAAGTAAACCAGGCAAAGATGTCCGGCGCAGGCATGATAACAGGGGTCATGGACATGTACCGTAGCGGCCGGATACCTGAGGAGCGGGTCCGTAAGCTTATAAAGCCCTACCATGTCCGGCAGATTGAATCAGACGCCATCGACTTGAAGTCTTTTCATTCGCTCACTCCTTTCTGCCGCGGCACGTCTGTGCTCCCGCGTTCTGCTGTGATGGGCCGTATCTTTTTTTCCTCAGAGAATGCCCAGAAGGCACGGGAAGAGTCAGGAGACACCAATGTTATCCTGATTAAGGAAAGATTCACACCCATGGACGCCATTGAGATGCAGGGCTTTGACGGCATTTGCAGCCTGAGTCCTGTGGCCATCCACGTGGTCTCATCAGCCCAAAGCCTGGGCATTCCCGCTCTGCTCAACCTGGAGGAATGCGGTGTACGCATAGATCATGAAAAACGCCTGCTTATAAACAGGGAAGGATTGGAGATTCCGGAAGGGTCATGGGTTACTATTTCCAGTGCGTTCGGGTCGCTTTATGTGGGAAAAGTCCGGTTCGCTCCCGCGCGTCTACTCCGTTTCATGGCCGGAGAAAAAATGAAATTTTCCGCTGACGAGCGAATACGTTTCGAAAAATTGGCTAAAACCTACAGCGATTACCGGAATATACGGGAGAACGTTGATGCAGAAGATTTCGAAAGCCTTCAGGACCTCGGACATGCCGTCCGTTTCGGCAGGCTGGGAAAAGATGAACAAAAAGCAGCCAAATTTGTTAACCGCTGCTTTGATGTGAGAAGCGAAATCATTGTGCAGCGGCTTGTTGATTCAACCCTGGGCACTCATTTCCTCAACCAGGCAGCCTTTGCCTGTCTTTCAGCAGACCGGAAGGCACGGCTTCTCAAGGCGGCCCTGCGTATCTGCGCGGAAAATGATATCTCCGGTTATAACGCCGGTGCTTTTGTGATCGGCTGCCTTGTCCCCAATGAGGCAGATGTTTCTTTTTGGAAAAAATTCACGCCCGGTGAGACCGCACGTCTTCTTAATGAATGGGTCCTTCACCAGAAATACCTTAACATCCTCAACAATGTAGGTGAAAAGAAAATCAGGCACGCAAAATCTTTTATCCTGTCAAGCGGTCTCGGATCCATCTGGGTCCATAAGGGCCTTCTCTCGGGCTTTATGACTCTCAAGCTTTCCGGGGTCCCATGGGATGAAGTCAGCAGGAATATCCGTCCCTCTTTTGACTCACAGACACAGGAGGTCATAGATCTTCTGAGACAGCCTTATTCCGCATTTTATGACTTTGACAATCCCTGGAGCCTTTCGCAGTTGAAGAAATTATGCGACGCAGCAAACCTCCATGTTCCCGGGCCCGAAGATATTTAACCTGGGATAGATAAAACAATGAAGGTCATTCTCATATCAATCGGGACAAGGGGAGACATGGAACCTTTCTTGGCCATCGGTGATATATTGATAGAAAAGGGGCATAAAGTCATCTGCGCTTTTCCGGAGCAGTTCAGAAGTCTTGTCAAGGATTCTTCAGAGATGGAATTTGCCTCTTTAGGCACAAAATTCATTGAGCTTCTGGAGAGCGATGCAGGAAAAGAAGCTCTCGGAGGGAGTGGTTCCGGATTGAGAAAATTCTGGGCTTACATAAAACTCGCCGGAAAACAAACGGAAGTCAATAAAGAACTCGTTCAAAAACAAAAGGAATTGATTGAAAGCCAAAATCCGGACAGGATCGTATACAATGGAAAAGCCTCCTACCCGATAATCTGGGAACTTGACCACAGAGGGAAGACGATTCTTATAAGCCCTGTTCCTTTTCTGCACTATGTAAAAAACCACACACACGTTGCTTTTAACGGCAACTTTGGCCCTTTTCTAAATAAACTGACCTATGCGGTAGCCGATTTCGGGCTGATCACCACAGTAAAGATTTCAGCAAAATGGGCCAAAACCAAAAGAAAAATAAACCGGAAAAAAATAAAAAAAGTCATTCGGTCAAATAAAGTGATCTATACCATTTCGCCCTCACTTTTTTCCAGACCCGACTACTGGGAACATAACAGGAAAGTATTGGGATATCTTAAGCCCCATAAAGAAACAAGCTGGCAGCCGCCCCAAGGCTTGGCGGATTTTCTTGAAAGGCACAAAAACCAGAAAATCCTGTTTGTAACTTTCGGCAGCATGACAAATCCCGCCCCGGAGTCAAAAACAAAAATCATCACTGACATCCTGGAACGAAATCATATTCCGGCCATCATCAATACCGCTGCCGGCGGCCTTATTGAACCGGAAAAGTATGATTCCCAACTCCTCCATTTTGTCTCTCAAATACCTTATGACTGGATCCTCCCGAAAATTTACGGAGTCATCCATCACGGCGGCGCAGGCACAACTCACTTAGCCCTAAAATACGGCCGCCCGACCCTGATCATACCCCATATCATCGACCAGTTTATATGGAATAGAATCATTTATAAGAAAGGGGCCGGGCCCAAAGGGATCAAAATAAACAAAATCACAACAAAAAACCTTGAGCCGAAGATTCTTGAATTGATGAATAACCGTTTCTATAAAGACAATGCTGAACAAATATCCAGTCAAATGCAAAAGGAAAATTTTATAAAAGAATTGTATGAATCAATAAACCTGACCTATTCATAAAAAAATGGCGATGTTTTCATTATTCATTTTGTTCCAGCGATATGCAAGATTATTTCAAGAATGACGACAGCAGCTCTTTTCTCTGCAGCAACCTCGACTCGTGAATAATCCAGATAAAGGAATAAACGGGCTGCAACACCCTAAATACAGATCTAACACATCTCACATCCATGCCTCTTGACTGGACTTGTTTCATAAGAGTACTATGAGTGATAAGACTCTATAAGAGGACCTTCACATGGATACAAAGAGAGCCACTCCAAAGTATTATAAGGATGCGCCGCCGCACTTATATGCGAAACTTCTTGAATTCCGCAAGGAACATCATATTAAACGGTTTGAATTTAATGGGAAAACGGTTGAGTATATCGCTGCAGGCAAAGGGGAGAAAACACTCCTTATGTTTCATGGAGCCTTTGGCTCTGCAGATACGCCATATAATGAAATACTCAGATTGAAGGATCGCTTTCGTGTCATCACCCCCACTATACGGGATTTCGGATCTCTAGATGAGATATCCAATGCGGTAAATGAGATTTTACGCAGAGAAAAGGTGGGACGCATCATGGTCAGAGGGGGGTCCTTTGGCGCCTTTATTGCCCAATCGTTTTTTAAGCGCAATTATAAAATAGTGGATAAAATGGTTTTGATTAATGCGATTCCCCCTAAAGGTCGATACACCAAAAAAGACAGGCGTCAGGTAAGATTATTCACACTTCTATTGAAAGTAGTTCCTGAGAAACTGGCTAAAAAAATCATGCTAAAAAAACTAAGCAAGCTCGGAGAGCAGAATCATCCATTATCCAAGGAGCAGCAAGACGAGATTGATTTCCTCATGATGCAGGTTCATGAGAGATTAGCTAAAGTCCGTAAACGGCATATACTGGAATCTTTGATGCTCGTAGTGGATTTTGACTTGAACGAAAACATTAAACCGGATGATTTTCTTGATTGGAAGGGTAAAATCCTGCTTGTCACTGATACAGATGATCCAAGCTATAAGTATTTCGATAAACTGAAAGCTCAATTTCCTGACCCACAGATAAAAGTATTTGAAAAAGCGGGACATCTTCTTCAAATAGTCTATAAGTCTGAATTTGAAAAAATTCACGACGACTTTCTATCCTGTTAAGTCTTGATTTATATCTGTAAGCGCTTTAATGATTTCCGGTTGACTTGGCTGATAACTTAGGTTTATCATTTATGAAACAGTCATTTAAAGGAGGTAATAGTGTCCAAACCATCAAATAAAACCATTTTTTTTGGTGTCCTGATCATAGGCTTATTCATTTTCGTTGTGTGCTTAGGCCAGGCCTCTGATACAAATGAGTTAGAAGGGATATGGAAAGACCCTCACCAGGGCTGGTCCTTTGAATTCAACGGCAATAATGTCAAGATAACAGCACCCAGTCCTGAAATGTCTATGGAGGGTACGTTTACTTCAGATCCATCAGCCGACCCAAAAGAAATCGATATCAAGATAAGCAAATCCGGATCACCCCAATACCAGGGTCGCACATCTCTCGGCATTTATAAAATAGAAGATATTCTTCTCACCTTAGCTTTATCTGAACCCGGCAGTAACGACCGGCCCCAGGCATTCAGCACCTCGGGTGGGGCTATGGTCTTTAGGGTCAGCAAAATAAAATAACAAGCAAAATCTGCCTTTTCATTTTATTTTCGCTTTATATTTTATATTGGAGTGGCACTGGGCAAAACATTTTGTGTATCATAATGACAAATCAACTGCATTAAAGGAGGGCAAATGAGAACTGCCCAAATCATCAAAAAAATAGTTCTGTCCTCTATTATGATCGTTGCGGGAACAGCCATTATTCTTTTAACAGGATGCCAAAAATCACACCATGACCAATCATCGTATTCCATTGAGACTATCGACAGAGTCAAATACATCCACAACTTCGGCCCTCAATCAGACAGTTCCTCGAAAGCAAGTCTTAAGCTCTTGGGACAAATCGGGAAATTGGAGGCTAAAAAGGAAGAAGACCTTCTTTATGAACCAGCTGATGCCGCCAGGCTTCCCAACGGAGATATCCTCATTCTGGAGAGGGGAAGCTGTACTGTAAAGCGGTATAGTGAAGATTACGAATATATTTCGTCTTTCGGACAAAAAGGCCGGGGCCCCGGTGACTTTTTGTCTCCTTTTTGTTTGAGACTGAGTGAGGAAAAGTTATATGTTGCAGATTATTCTCTTTCCATATTTTCTATTGAAGGGGAATATGAAGGCGGTTTTAAGCCTGAAAGAATAGGAGGAAGCTGGATCCATGACCAATACAGAAACTCTGGCATGACCGTCCTCTCCGGCTCTCGTGTGGTCCTCCCGAGCCATCCTTCGATATGGGTCGATTCAGGGGATTCTAAACTCCTATCAATGTATGGTAAAAAAGGCACCCTTATCCGTTCTTTCGGCACACCAAAAAAATATGAGAACTCACTTCTCATGCTGAATGCTAATATCTTCTATTTTGATAAAGACAGCACAGGTCATATTTATGTTGCCTTCCGCCATCAAAACAGAATTGATAAATACTCCACTGATGGAGAATTAATTTTTTCCGCTGACCGCCCTCTTGCTTATGAAGTAAAAAATATCACGAAATACGAATTGTTTAAAAGTGGTGACAAAGAGATAAAGATTCCCTGGCCGTCGGTATCTTCAGTGACAAAAGGAATAGGGATTGACAATAAAAACAGAGTCTGGGTCTTGACCTATCTCAAACAGCCCAATAAATTATTGACCTTTGATGAGGGAGAAAACCTTACTGAATGTTATGAATTCAATGTGTTTGATTCAAACGGAATTCTTTTGTTCAATGTTTCCTTTCCCAATGTCATGTTCGACAAGTTCTCCATCTATGATGACCGTGTCTATCTTATAGACTCTCAAAACGAATCTTGTGTCTATGAATACAAAATAGTGGAAACAATTCGGAATTCTGGGGGACGGGCCCGGGCATCTCTTTTAGAATCAATAAAATAACATTACTTTTCCACAGTTTTCCTCGTTTAAAAATGATGTTTTTGAGGCCAAAATCATAGTTCTAAGTAATTATAATGTATAGCATATAAAATGGATCTTTCCCTGTTATTCATGCCGCAAGCTGTTTATGGGATTTGCCAATGCAGCTTTAAGAGTCTGGAAGCTAACCGTTATCATCGCTATTATCAAAACAATCACTGCAGCAAAAATAAAAATAAAGATATTCAGTAAAGCGTGGTAAGCAAAACTTGACACCCACTTTTTCATTAAAAAATAGGCGAGCGGCCAGGCAATTATATTGGATGCAATTATCCATTTTGAAAACTGCTGGGAGAGAAGAAAGAAGATAGAAGGGATAGAAGCCCCAAAGACTTTTCGGATCCCGATTTCCTTTGTTCTTTGTTCCGCTGTATAGGAAGCCATGCCGAAAAGCCCCAGGCATGCTATAAAAAGAGCTAAAAACGTTGAGATGTTGATGATTGTGTTCACTTTTCGATCACTTTTATAGAGATCATTGATATCCTCATCCAGAAACCGAAACTCAAAAGGATATTCCGGTGCGACCTTCATCCAGCTTCCTTTGATTGCCGCAAGTGTTTTAGGGAGATTTTGTGACTGAATCTTAACCAAAAGTCTGTCATAATCGACCGGAGTATGGATTATCCCAAGTGGCGCAATGGCTTCATGAAGAGATTCAAAATGATAATCCTCTACAATTCCGATGATACGGAAATCATCAAGCACCCTTTTTCCAATAGGATCCTTCATGCCCATGGCTTTGATGGCTGTTTCATTAAGCACAATAGGATATTCATCCCCGCTTGTTTCATCTTCTCTAAAAAACCGGCCCTCAACAAGATTTATATTAAAAACATTCAGATAATCATGATCAACAGAGAGCAGATGCAACAGATAGTTAGCATCTGTATCTCTCCCTTCCCAGTCATCCAGGCTTATTGACATAGTGTTACCAGCCGGAGAGTCAGAAGCCGCTGTGACTGATATGACTGAGCCATTTCTTAAAATTTCATTTTTAAGGACCTGAGATTTTTCCTCCAGGCCCCCTTTCATATCCAGGCAGACAATATAGTCTTTTTCGATTCCCAAATTCATATTTCGTATATAATGCATCTGGCGGTTAAAAACTATGGCTGCAATAACCAAACAGATGGTCAGAACAAACTGAGATAAAACCAGTATTTTTCGGAACGACCCTCCACTGCCTTCATATGAAAATCTCCTCCTCAGTGTTTGAACAGGCTGTAGAGATGAGAGAACAAAAGCAGGATAGCTTCCCGCAATCACTCCGGTCAGAACAGCGATCCCCAAAAGACCGAGAACAAGTAATGAAGGGGAAAATATATCTAGGCTCACTTCTTTTCCAGTCAGAGAATTAAAGGAAGGCAGAGCCAGCTGAGCGACGATAACTGCAAAAAGGAGTGCCAATAAAGCAAGCAGTACGGATTCAGCAAAGAATTGTAAAATAAGATTTTTCTGCTTAGCCCCGATTACTTTCCTCACTCCGACCTCACGGGCACGGTTCTCAGAGCGGGCTGTAGAAAGATTCATGAAATTGACACAGGCCATAAGGAGAATTAAAAGGGCGATCATAGAAAAAATATAGACATATTTGATATCCCCTTCCGTGCCGGAGGCTTCAATCCCTGCTGAATAAAGATGTATTTTAGTCAAAGGCTGGAGCGAAACAGTCATGATAGTGTCTTCACTATATTTTTTTAAGAAATCCTCAATTTGTGTATTGAATTCTTGATAATCTGTGTGCTCATTGAGGAGTACATAGGTACGAATCCCAAATGTTCCCCAATCGTTCATCTCCCAATCATATTTTTTCAGAACTTCAAAAGGAACGACAAAATCAAATTTTATATCTGAGTTTTGCGGAATGTTTCTCAGAACTCCCGTGACCTGAAATTCATGGGTTTCGTCCACTTTAACAACCTGCCCTATAGGATCCTTTTCTCCGAAGTACTTTTTGGCCATTTCCTCAGTCAGAAGGAGAGATGATGGATCTGATAGAACTGTGTCCTTATTCCCTCTAAGGAGAGGAAATGTAAATATTTTGAGCAGCTCGGAATCAGCGAAAGCAAATTTATTCTCATAAAAGCTGATATCTCCAACCTTAACAATTCTTCCCCTGTAACGCCTAAAGCGGACCGTTTCCAAAACCTGCGGATAGTCTTTTTTTAAAGCAGGACCAAATCCCGTGGGAAACAGGGGATAAGAGAGGATCCTTCCATCTGACATTCTTTCATGCTCAACAGCACGATAGAGATGGTCTGCCTTTTCATGGAACCGGTTAAAACTCAGCTCATTCTGGACCCAGAGAAGTATCAAAATGCATGCGGACATACCAACCGCAAGCCCTGCCAGATTGATAAAGGAGTAGGCCTTATACTTTTTGATATTACGAAAAGCGACCTTAATATAGTTTCTCAGCATGATATTTTCTTTTTACCTCTTAGTTAAGCAAAATTCATGCCAATATAGTCATTTATGGGGAATTCGCGTTCAGCCTTTGTTCCATATGTCCATAACCGAACATCCTTTGTCCGTATATGCACAAAAAGAGGGAAGAATGGTACTTAATTCCCATTGACTTTATCTCGTTCCTGTTTGTAAAATGGGAAATATCTCTCAAAAGACAGAGACCAGCAAAATCCGCCAAAATTCACTATAAAAGGAGAACAATCATGAAAAAAAAGATACTCTCTCTGCTTCTTGGATCATTACTCATCTTTCCCATTCTTTATGTCTATCCCATCCAAAAACAAGATGTAGAGAAAGAGATTTTAAGCCGTTTTTCTTTGAACCATACGGTCTATGAGGGAGGAAGCGGCTTCAGCATGAAAATTATTGATAAAACCGAATCTACGGATGCACTTTCCCGACTTTGCGATTCTTTTCTTACAGAAAACTTTCTTTTTGTAGATTACATGCTTAAAGATCTCATGGTCACATATCTCAAAACCAGAAATCAAAACATAAAAGAACCCGATGAGATCACCGCCCGTTACACACTGTTTATAAATGAAAATAAAGAACAGCTGGATCCGGTCATCTCTATGTTCGTTTCTTATATCAGATGGAAAGGCCAGGAAGTCACAGGCATAGAGGCATCATCCAAACAAGAAATCACTCTTTCTGAACTCAAAGCCTTGGCAGTAAGAAACATACTTCCTTTAAAATTCACTGATAAAGGCCAGATTATGTACAAAATTTGCGTGGCCGGCGAAGGATTTATTGACTATAGCGCTCGAAATTCCGTACTCGAGGCTTTCACTTTTGATACAGTCATGAATGCCCTTAAAAACGAATCCCTCAAACCTATCACTGACAAACCGATCCAAGTAGTAAAGAAACTGAACCTCTCAAGTGATATGGATACTGCCATAAAAAGAGCTCAAGGAGTTTTTTGGGCTCTTATTTTTAAAGATCCTGAATTTCAAAAGCTCCTCATGGATGAATATCAAAACAAAAAAGCTTACCTTCCGTTTATCATAATCAAAGATGCTGAAGAATTAGTTCAAAAAAAATCTGCAATTATTTCTTGATTTCTTCAAAATCAGCCTTCCAAGATATTTAAAACGAAACCTTTTCAAAGTTTCTGGGTTTATATCTACAAGGCAATTATATAAAATATCTTGGAGAAACGAACAATGAAAAATAATAAAGGTTTAAGACTCTCAGTTATCCTCTTGGGTATGATTTTTCTTTTTTCATCCATGGTTTTATCCGATGAAGAATCCGTCTCTCTTATTGAGGACTTATCCATCGGCGTTGATTATGGAGACGAACACAAGATGTTCGGCAGTATCAGTGACATCCAATTGGATGCAGAAGAAAATATATATATTCTTGACGGAAAAAAATATAGGATACAAGTTTTCGACCCCCAGGGCGTATTTCTGAGAAGCATTCCCCTAAAAAAAGGGCAGGGGCCTGAAGAAGTCTCCATGCTCCTTGGATTTGCTGTTCATCCGGATGGATTGATTTCCATCTATGACAGAGCCGGCAACAAAGTCTTGAATTTTGATGAAAAGGGAACCTGTCAAAATTATTTCAAGCTGGATTTTCAGGCTTTTGATATCAAACACTACAAGGATGGTCAAATCGCCATTCTGGGATTCGACAATGACCTGGGTATTCACATTTACAGCCGCAAAGGAGACAGGCTTTTCTCTTTTGCAGAGCCGTTTTCTCTTCCTTCAAGAATGTCCAAGTACAAAGATGCCCCGTTTACTAAATTTCCAATGAAATTCAGCTCTTCGGGCGACGGAACCCTATTTCTTTTGAATCCCCACAAATATGAAATCCTTATCTATAAAGACGGCCAATTATCAGGGAAAATAAAGGGAAAAAGTGATTTTTTCAGACCGATGACAATCCAAGGAGGGAAAGGAGAAGGGGGAAAAGTTATATGAGCGTCTTTTTCCCTATTGTCTCAGTTCTTATGCATGAAGATATGATTTGTGTCACCATCCGAGGGCTTCCTGTAATCGGAGAAGAAGAGAGCAAAAGCCAGATGCAAATCTATAAAAACCAAAAGCTCATACACTCTATGGATGTTAAAGGATTTCCATCGTCCATAGATTCCAAGGGAAGGCTTTATTTTATAGCCTCCAAAGAAGGCTTCCCTGTGATGAAGCGATCCAATTTTAGGGGGTCGGGCCCGGGCATCTCCTTTAAAATCAAGAGAATAACCTAGTTTTCCACAAATCCCTACCCTGAAAACAGTGGTTTTTTAGGCCCAAAATGCACTTCTCACAATCTAATTCAGGTTGTTTTTTAGATGTGGAAAAGGATTTCCCGTTGACTGAACTTGTACTTTGCGTGTAATATGGGCTTCAGATTCGCTTTGGGAGTATACATAGGAGGCTTATATGTTAAAAAAATCGAGTAACAGCAAGGGAATACTCAGCCGGCAGAATGTGGCCGTTTTTATCATTATCCTTTTCATTTCCTGTAAAGTCACTCCTGAGCAGTACAGAACCCTTTCAGGAAACATCAAGTATAGAGGCAATCAAAAAGGCCCAGTTCACATCCGGTTGTACAAACTGAATGGCTCCGCACGAGAAAGGCCACGCCCCCTCAGCAAGATGGATATATATGGAGCCAAAAAGCCCCTTAAAGAAATCACTCTGAGCGATCCTTCTGCTTATGAGTTTTCCCAGCTCCCACCCGCTCATTACAGTATCATAGCCTATATGGATCTGGACAAAGACGGTGAGCTTGATTTCAAACCTATCGAACCTTTGGGATGGTATGCCTCCCACCCGGGAGCCAGATTTTCCCCTGTTGACCTTACCAAAGAAAACCAAACAAACGTGGATTGCCTCCTCCGCACTCCCACTCCTTTTCCTGAAAAAGACATCCAAAGAGAACACGGAGCATTGAGATGGATCAACGGGCTTCCCGTTCTCCAGCTACAGGGTACAGGCGAAGAACGAGGTTATGCCCACGGCTATCTTCTGGGGAAACAGATCATTGATTTTTTTGAATTTTATGTCATTGAGGACGTCTGGCAGTCAGCCAAAAACTACACGGATATCTATGTTCCTTTCCTTGAGACACACTTCAAAATCCCTCCGGATTTCGAAAAAGAGTCCCGGGCCCTCATTCAAGGAATGAAAGATTCCGGAATCGACATGGGCGTTGAATCTCTGAGCCGCGATTTCAACCAAACAGACCTTTTAGCCATAAACGCCTATATCGAACGAAGAGCGGCTTTCCCGGTTTCTTCTCCCTCCTCCTGCACCCAATTTGCATTTTGGGGAGATTTCACTATAGAAACCGCGCTTCAAGGAGGATTGGTGGCAGCCCGTAACATGGACGGGGAGTGTGATGTACGCAAAGTCACGGTCAGCCATTTCCTGATCTTTGCAGTGGACCCATCAGAACCCGGACATAAACGCTGGGTTTCGTTCATGTGGCCGGGATTCATAGGCACCATATCCGGAATAAATGAAGACGGGCTCTACAGCATGGAGAATGCCGGAGGAACAGGCCCCGGACCGGTCAAAGGAAATATCACTCCATGCTCCTGGATTCAAAGAGACATCCTGGAACGGGAAATCCCAACCATAACGCCCTCCGGAATTTTGAAAGAGATGAATCGCTTCCAGTGTGACGGGGGAGGGGTCACAGCTCCGGGTTCAATTATCCTTTGGGCTGTGCCTTTTCAAGGACAAAAAAATCCCGCATTTGTTTATGAAGGGGACCGTTTTGGCGGAAAAATGCGCTGTCCTGAAGAAGTCCGGCCAACCCATCCTCACACTATCATGGCTTCCAATCATCATAAGGTTTACGGCTTTGATTCTGACCGCCCCCAGCTTTCCTTTGGCAGAAGGGTCTCTTTTTCCTCTCTCTGGCGCTATGAAGCGGGAATGCATGAATTGGAAGCCTGGGCCCGCCAGAAAAAACCTCTGGGAATACCTCAAGCAAAAAGACTTCTCCAAATCGTCTCCCATGGAAGCACAGAGTATTCTGTCATTTTCTCGGCCAATCAGATGAGAATCTGGGTGGCTGTAGATGATCTCAAAACAAACATGTGGGATGCGCCCTATCTGGAATGGAAAGAATATCCATTCGAAGAGCTCTTTAGGAACATGCCTATGTTCACAAGCGAACAATAAGAAGAATAAGAATAAGGGGTCGGGCCCAAGAATAAGGAGAATAAGGGGTCGGGCCCAGGCATCTCCTTTATAATCTGTAAGATAACCATATTTTTCCACAGTTCTTCTTGCTTTAAATGATGATTTTTTAGGCCAAAATCGTTTAGTCTTCATATTATGGAAAGCATCAAACGATGGAGGAAGAACAAGGCTGGCAAATTCCTGAAATGAGATAACAGCAAAATGGGGGAAGCCCTTTTTAACATTTCCCTCTTGACAAGACCCTGATAATAAATTATTTTGACCATATGACTATTTTGGTCATAAAAATATAAAAGGTCAGCCTAATGCCCAAAGGATTTACCGAAAAAGAAAAACAGAGTATCAGAAAAAAGCTCATTGAAACGGGGAGGGAACACTTTGACCGTTTTGGAGTTAGAAAAACCAATGTGGCTGACCTGGCCAGGGAAGCCGGGATTGCCAAAGGGACTTTTTATCTTTTTTTTGATTCCAAAGAAGATCTGTTTCTGACCATAAATGAGGAATTTGATAAACAACTGCAGAAAGAAGCAGCCAGGAGACTGGAAAAATCCAAAAACCCAAAAGATACATTCAAGGAATTTCTCCTCTATGTTATTGACCTTTTTGATACGGACCCAATGCTGAAACTCGCCTCAGATAAAGAGGAATTTGAACGGCTTTCTCATAAAATACCTGCGGACGAATTCAGATTGCATCAAGAAAGCACCAATGAATTTTTCACAAATCTCATCAAGAAATGGCAGCATGAAGGCCTTATCCGCGGCCATGATCCTGAAGTCATCGTAGGCGCCGTGAAATCCCTTTATTTTGTCTTCATGCACAGAGATTTTATCGGGAAAGACATCTTCCGTGAAGCCGCTGACCTGCTCATTGATTCTCTGGTAAATCATCTTGTCACAGACAATGAGTAAAACAAACCAATCGTATGTGATAGAGCGGCTATCATTAGAGAGGGCCGGCATGAGGAGATTAAAAGTATTGGATTCTTTTTTTAAAAGAGTTAAAAAGCTCTCCCATGTTTTTTTGGCGGCGGTTTTGGAGTTGGTGTTGGTCAGATGCCTCCCAGTTTATGACAAAGAAACGCCAATTTTTACCTTTTAACATGGGAGCGTGTTTACCAAAAAAGACATGAATTTCCTCATCTTTGAATCCTTTATTTTCTCTGTCCAGCACGATAAGATGAGGGATTTCGTCCAAATATTTTTTGCCTGCGAACATATAGGCAAGCATGGAATGATGCCCGTCGAATAAGACCCACTCATTATCCAGGGTTTTAACTAATTTTATATTGGGCAGGTGCTCTGGAGTCAGAATAGATTTTCCTGAGTTGATTTTCTCGATCATTTCTTTAACTTGGCTTGTGTTTTTAATCCCATCAGCATTGTGAAGGTTAATCAATGATTTCAGAGGAATTCTGTTTTTGTAATACTCTAAAATTAAATTCTTCTTTATTGTTAGGCTGTCAGCAAACATTTTTTCTCTAAAAATTTCGACTATATCATAAATATTCTTTTCTTTTGAACTTGTTATTCCTGAAGTGAAGCTTTCAACTAAGTTTGCTCCCTTCTTTTCTTTGGTTTTCTTGGACGGATAATAAATTTTAACGATTCTTTTCTTTTTTTCAGCTGATAAACCATTCATTTTATATTACTTTGGGGGGGTCGGGCCCAGGCATTTTTATTATAATCAATAACATAACCATAGTTTTCCACAGTTTTTCACCCCAAAATCAATGCTTTCTGCCCCCAAAAATCGCATCTTTAAGATAACCTGCTGCATCAGCTAACCTGACCTATTCATAAAAAAAGGGCGATGTATTTATTATTCATTTTGTTCCATCGATATGCAAGATTATTTCAAGAATGACATAGCAACCTCGACTCGTTCATCATACAGGTTAATAAGCAGGGGAGAGGTCAAAGACCGAAAATGATGCCAACTATTTATTAGCCACAATCGTCATAAATAGAGAGGAGATAGACTATGCTGAAAAATTATCTTAAGGTTGTTTGGCGCAACATCAAACGCCATAAAGGTTATTCCTTCATAAATGTCGCCGGACTTGCTCTCGGCCTGGCCTCTTATACTGCAGAGCAGAGGACCCGGGAAATCGGAATCCGAAAGGTCCTCGGAGCTGGCATACCAAAGATCCTGGCGTTGATCGCTCGGGAATTTTTCCTGCTGGTGCTTCTGGCGAATGTGATTGCCTGGCCTGCTGCTTATCTGATCATGACCAACTGGCTCAAAAGGTATGCCTATCGAACCAGCCTGGACTTTGCATTGTTTGCCGCTGCCCTGGGTATGGCCCTGCTGGTCGCTGTCATATCCGTTGGCTATCAGTCGTTCCGGTCCGCCACCCAAAATCCTGCAGACGCGATCCGGTATGAATGAGAGACTTGTAAAAATACCTCTCCATGTGTATAATACATACATATCTAATATATATACCTACGATACATCATGGAGGAGCCTTTGGCCAAGTCAAAAACAGTAAGAAAAAATATCAATTTCCCCGCTGACCTGATCAAAAAAATCTCTGAAGTCAAAGAAGACACAGATTTCAGCAAGTTTGTAAGAGACGCTGCAAGGGAAAAAGCAGAAAAAATAGAAAAGCAAAAACTTGAGGAAAGCCTCAAACAGGGCTATAAAGCCAAAGCTGAATTGAACAAAAAAATCTGCAGGAATTTCAAATATGTGAATGGAGAAAACATAAATGAATCCTGAACTCAAGAGAGGGGACGTCGTTGTTGTTGACCTGGAACCTATCCGAGGATCTGAAACAGGAAAAACAAGGCCTTGTGTGGTTATTCAAAATGACATAGGAAACAAATATTCCCCGGTAACCATAGTAGCTGTAATCACCAGTCAAAAGGAGATTTCGAAACAATATCCCACCGATGTGTGGATCAAAATGGGAGAGGGGGGATTGGATAAAAAAAGCATAATCCAATGCGACCAAATAAGGACCATTGCAAAAGAGAGAATCAAAGTGAACCTAGGCCATTTCCGTCCAGCTATCATGAAAGATGTAAATAAAGCCCTGAAAATAAGTCTCGGTTTATGCATCTAAGTCCATATCCTCAATGCATTAACACATTTGAAAATCTTTGCAGCAGAGAAACCTGCTTTGACTGGAAAGAACCACTGGTCAAAATATTTGATGAGAGAGAATGATATTTCCAAACCCGTAATTTTAAAATTTTATATTGAACCAGCTTCTTCATATTATATATTATAATTGTGAATACATATCTTTTGAAATCAAAAAGGAAAAAATGTCAAAGAAAAAACAAAAAGCAAAAAAAAGCAAAAAAAAGAAATACGCTAAGATTCCTTCAAGCTTAAAGTCGCCAGATAATTCCAAGCAGAAAGAAAAAGAGAAAAATATTTTCCCAAAAACTCTACCCTCTCCATACCAAAGTGAACGGATGCATCGGGCTATCGGTAGGCTTATGGATCAGCACGATTTTAAAAGCAGTAAAGAAGCAGAACAGTTCGTTCAAAATCAAATTATGGGGAAGTCTGTAGAGGAAGTTCAGGCTCTAACTGACTTTGAGCCTTCAGAAGAAGCGCAGGAACTGGCCTATAAGGCAATGGATACGGAAAATCCTGATGAAGCCCTGGAATTAGCTGATAGGGCACTTCAGCTCGATCCAGATTGTATTGATGCCCTTATGATAAAAGTGGAATTCACAGCACGCTCCATACCAGATGTCATAGACAGTTTAAAAAAGATCATCGCCCGCGCAGAGCAAAAATTAGGCCGCCAATACTTTGAAGAAAACAAGGGCCATTTCTGGGGATTGGTTGAGACACGGCCTTACATGCGAGCCCAGGAATTTTTAACCACTTCTCTTAAGGTCGCCGGACAGCTCAAAGAAGCCATTAAACAGGCTGAACAAATGCTTGAGTTGAATCCGAATGATAATCAAGGAATACGGGATTCGCTGCTCGGGATGTATCTTGAAACTGGAAACTTAAAGGGTGCCAGAAAATTAATCAAAAAATATCCCAACCAAATCATGGCCACCTTTCTCTGGGGACAAGTGCTGGAACGCTATTTATCCGGCAAACTTGGACAGGCAGCTGGCCTTTATAGAGAAGCAAATTCAAAAAATCCCCATGTTTTCGATTATCTTATAGGCAGAAAAAAGTATCCGCTCAAATACAAGCAATACTACTACACACCAGGAGAGGAGAGTGAAGCGATCCAATGTGCAGAGGAAATTGGTCCTGCCTGGCAGAAGCACCCGGAAGCCATCAAATGGCTCATGTCGCTTAGGTGACTGAGGCCCTTTTTTACCCCCGAAACTGAGGTCCAAAGAGATTATATTTAGTATTCGTGTAGATGAAAATTTGACATTTTCAGCTCAAAGCTGCACTCTTTAATGAGGCAGAAAACGTCCCATGTGAACCCCGGGGAATCAAAAATTTCCCCTGGCAGTACTATAGGGCTTTGCTTTTTTATGGGACCAATGAATAAAGCAAAATTGACAACAAAGCCCCAGAGATAGATAATAGCTGACGAACAATGCCAGCAAGCCCAAAAAATAGCTCATCATACAAAAAAAACACAACCTTATCCTTCCTGGCTGATTTCTGCTCTCAGCATCTTCTGGATGAGAAAATACTCATTGTCCCCTCATACCAAAAAGGCCGCCAGATCGGAGAGTCCCTCACCAAAGCCGGCCATTCCTGGGTCAATCTTCGTTTTGCCACACTCCCTTCTCTGGCTCATGAAGTCTGTGCTGAAGAGATTGCGAGAGCAAAACTCAAGCAAATAACCCCATACACCACATCTCTTCTGGTGGAAAAAGCCTTCACCAATTTAAAACAATACGGGCACCTTGATTATTTTAAAGCATTGGATGCCAAACCCGGGATCATCAAAGCTTTCTCCCGCTCCATCCAAATCCTCCGCATGCAGGGGATTTCATCCAAATCACTTTCCCCTCAAGAATTCGCAAATAGATTCATAAACAAGAAAAAAGGAACAGAAATCCATCTCCTCCTCTCTGAGTATGAAAAGCTGCTCCAGGACAAAAAACTTCTTGATAAGCCCGGTCTTTATTTAAAAGCCTGTAAATCCTTCCCTCAAAACTTTGCCCACAATAAGTATTTCCTCTGTTTTGAAGACCAGGCCCTGACTCCGCTTGAGAAAAAATTCCTCCATAAGATATCACAGGATAATCTTATCATCCTGCCCGGAAATCCTGTTTTCGGCATTCAAAAGCCCCGCCGCTTCCACAAAGTCACAGAGCCTGAAAAAGCCCCTGAACAACCTGCCGCTGACTCTGAAAGGGCTGCCTGGCTTTTTGCCCCTTATAAAGCTCCTGAACCTCTAAACGACGGAACGCTTACCATCACTACAGCCGTCGGACCTTCTAACGAATGTAAAGAAGTCTTCCGCCTCATCCTCCAGGATAAAATCCCGGTAGATGAAACGGAAATCATCTGCCCTCAGGGCCAAGTCTATCCTTCGCTTTTTTTCACTCTCTCTCAAAAAACAGGCATTCCCATCACATTGGGCGAAGGCTTGGGCATTGGTTTCACATCTCCCGGAAAACTGTTTTCCTTCCTTCTTAACTGGATGGAAAGTGACTTCAGAGACTCTATTTTCCGGGACCTTTTGGAGAGCGGCCATCTGAGCTTTAAAAAAAAGGACAAATCATTCCCATCGCCCCATCAAATAAGCGCCCTCCTTAAAAGAGCCGGAATCGGCTGGGGAAAAAAGAGATATTTAACCTGTCTAGAAAGATTAAAAGAAGAAGCAGCCGGCCCAAGCATTCGTCACCTAAATCAAATCAAACCTGAAATAAAAAAAATATTCCGATTCCTTGACGCCTGGAACGGAAGAGAGCCCATCGACTTTCAAAACCTTGCCCGCGGCATACACGACTTCCTCGCCCAATATGCCTCCGTAAAAACTCCCCAGGATGCTGAAGCCGTCTCTGCCCTGTATTCAAGACTGGATGAGTTGGCTTCTTTTGATACTCCTCCCATGGAAAAAGAAGATGCCTTAGAGCGGCTTCGCTCCCTGGAAACGGATATCAAAGTGGGCTCTTCAGGACCCGCCCCAGGACACGCCCACATCTCCGCTTACAGATCAGGCGGCTTTGCGGCGCGCCCCCATACCTTTATCCTTGGTCTTAACCGCGAAAACTTTCCGGGTACAGGATTTCAGGACCCTATCCTTCTGGATGAAGAACGGGAAAAACTCTCGCCCTCTCTCCGCACCACCAGGGACTCCTTAAGAGAAAATCTCTTTTCCATGGCCAGGCTCATCTCCTCTCTCCGCGGAAAAATTCATCTCAGCTACTCCTGTTATGATATTTTAGGGGAAAGAGAATCATTCCCTTCCTCTCTTGTGCTTCAAGCTTTTCGCCTCATCAAGGGCAAACCCAGGCTGGATTATTCCGATCTCATGAATTCCTTTAAAGAGACTCAAGGCTTTTTTCCCTCCCAAGAAGAAAAGACCCTGGACTCCACCGAATGGTGGCTTGAAAAGATTGTCAAAGACCAGGGCCTTTTAAACGGCATCAATGCCGTCAAAGTGAATTTCCCCTCCCTAGGCCAGGGGATCAAAGCCTTAACCCAGAGAAAAAGCCTCCTCTCCAGCCCTTTTCCCTATGAAGGTGTTATCTTTCCCCGCGAAAAATCTTCTGAAAAAACCCCACGCCCTCTTCTCTCTATTGAAAAAACCGTGTTCTCAGCCTCACGCCTGGAGTGCCTGGCATTTTGTCCGTTTAAGTATTTTATGGAATATGTGCTGGGTGTGCGCAAACCAGAGATAATAGAGTATGACCCCTCCCGCTGGCTCGATCCCCTAAACTGGGGGACTCTGGTACATGAAGTGCTCTTTAAATTCATGACGGAAATCAAAAAAAGAGGCGAAAAGCCCCAAAAAGATAAACACCGGACCCTCATCAGAGATATTGCCGAAAAACTCATCCAATCATTTAAGCAAAAAATCCCGCCCCCATCAGAAGATGTTTTTCTTCTCCAGAAAAACGAACTGATGCAGGCTCTTGACATCTTTTTAGAGGTGGAATCAAAAAGAGATGAGGAGATAGAACCAATCCTCTTTGAAGTCGGATTCGGAACCGGCACAGGTAAAGGCGACGGCACGGACACGCCGGTTTTTATTGAAATAACCCCCAAGACCTCAATTCTTTTAAAAGGCCGTATCGACCGCATCGATAGGCTAGGCGAGGGGCTTTACCGGGTGATCGATTACAAATCCGGAAGATCGAGCTCTTATGAAAGAATAAAATATTTCGGAAGAGGCCGCATCCTCCAGCACGCGCTTTATTCTCTGGCTGCGGAAAAGATCCTCAAAACACTGGGCAGAGACCCGTCCCCCACAGTCAAAGAAGGAGCTTATTATTTTCCCACACGAAAAGGGGAGGGAAGAGAAATCACGTTTACGGACTTTGATCGCCTCAAATTCAGACTCCTCCTCACAGAGCTTTTAGCCGTGATCATAACAGGTAATTTTGTGCCCCATCCGGATGCCATATGCGAATACTGCGACCTGGCTCCTCTGTGCGGAGATGCTTCATCCAGAGCCAAAGAAAAGAAAAATTTAGGCGTCGAGGAATACTCCATATTTGAAAGGCTGAAAGATTTTGACTGAAAAAAAGCCCTTACCGGACCAAAAGGAAAGACAGCAGATCACTCATGACCTGGATACTACTTTCCTTGTGGAAGCCGGCGCCGGCTCCGGAAAGACCAGGAACCTGGTAAACCGCATGATCGCGCTCCTCCAGCAAGGCAAATGCCGCATCGACAACCTGGCTGCCGTGACTTTCACAAAAAAAGCAGCCGGAGAGCTTCAGGACCGCTTTCAGACAGAACTGGAGAAGACAACCCTAAGTATGGATGAGAATGATCCCCAAAGAAAACGCCTCTCCCAGGCCATCCACAACCTGGAGCAGGTCTTTATCGGCACCATCCATTCTTTCTGCGCCAAGCTTCTCAGAGAACGTCCTGTTGAGATCGCGCTCAATCCTGATTTTGAAGAAATGGAAGAAGTGCAAGATATGCTTTACAGGGAAAAATGCTGGGATGAATTCATGATCGAAGCCAAAAAAAAATACGCCCCGCTCATCCGCAATCTCGAAGAAGTGGGAATCTCAGCCCGAGACCTCAAAGACGCCTACAACAAGCTCTCTCTCTATCCTGAGGTCCAATGGATGCCCGGAAGCGCCACAGAGCCGGATTATGATGATTTAAGGCAAAAGCTGGAAGCATTTCTCAACAAAGCTCAATACCTCATCCCTAAAGAAAAACCAGAGGGCAACTACGATGATCTCCAGCTTTTAATGATCAGATGTTTGGTAAGGCGAAGAAACCTGGGTTTTTCCGATCCCATTGCCCTTATGGAGACCTATGAAATAATGGACCGGAGCGGATCCATCGTTCAATACAAATGGCCCTCCAAAGAGGAAGCCAAAGAATTTAAAAGCGAATTCGAGGCCTTTAAAATCCAGGCGGTCACACCTGCCTTAGAAAAATGGCGGGAATTCCGCCACTCCCGAGTGCTCGCTTTTCTGCGCCCCGCCCTTACGTATTATGAACAGAAGCGCTTATCCCGGGCCCGGCTTAATTTCCAGGACCAGCTTCTTCTGACCTCCCGTCTCCTAAGGGAAAATCCTGAAGTCAGAAAATACTTCAGCGAAAAATACACCCATATCCTGGTGGATGAATTCCAGGATACAGACCCCATCCAAGCTGAGGTCCTTTTTTATCTCACAGGAGAGGACAAAGAAGAAAAAGACTGGAAAAAGCTTATTCCCGCCCCGGGCTCCCTTTTTCTAGTGGGAGACCCCAAACAGTCCATTTACCGATTCAGGCGCGCGGACATTGATACCTACAACATCGTCAAAAACAAGATCCGAAAAAGCAAAGGCCGGGTGCTTTATCTGACCTCTAATTTCCGCTCTTTGCCCTCTCTGGCTGATTGGAACAATCCCATCTTTCAAACTGTTTTCCCGCTTGAAAAAGAAAGCCGGTTCCAGGCGCGTTTTTCCCCTTTAGACACAGTCAGAGACAAAGACAAAAACCTCTGGCAGGGAGTCCACAAAATCACCATCCCAAAAATGCCCAGAAACAAAAAAGATGCTATCGCCCTCTTTGACGCTGAAAGGATAGCCGCATTTATTGAGTGGGCCTGTGAAGGCCATATGAGGCTTAAAAGAACCCAACAGGAAAAAGACCAGGGCCTTAAAGAAGAGGCTGTGTATTCTGACTTTCTCATTCTGTTCCGTTTTAAAGAGAATATGGAACTTTACGCAAGAGCCCTGGAGAGAAGAGGGATTCCCTTTGAGATAACCGGAAGCGAGACTCTCTCGAGATCCGAAGCCGTAAACGACATCCTCAATCTCGCAAGAGCCCTAAAAGAGCCGGATAATCCCATCTACACCGTGGCATCCCTAAGGGGCCTTTTTTTCGGGATAAGCGACCCCGAGCTTTTCCAATTTAAAATGTACGGAGGCAGATTTCATTTCTTATCTACCCCTGACGAAAAAAACAACCAGGATGATGCTTCAGTAAAAAAGATACGAAACTGCCTCAGCCAAATGAAGGAATGGTGGGAGTGGAAAAGGATTTATCCCGCCACCGTGGTTCTTGAGAAAATACTGGATCAAACCGGTCTCATCAATTATCTCGCCTCATCTGAGATGGGAAGCAGCAAAGCCGGCAATGTCTTTAAAATGCTTGAAATCCTCAAAGACGAGCAGACAAGAGGATACCACTCCTTTTCCGATCTGGTTGAATTTATGGAAGAGATCACCTCTCTCCGAGAGCTCGAGGAGATAAGCCTCACGCCGGGAAAAAAGAATGCGGTGCGCCTCATGAACCTTCACAAGGTCAAAGGGCTTGAAGCCCCGGTCGTATTTCTTGCCAATCCCAGAGGGAAAAAGCATTATGAGCCGGATAAACATATTGTGAGACAGGAAGATACCCCTCAGGGCTATTTTCTTTTGGATAAAAAGAGCGCCTTCCACAGAGAGGTCATATCCCAACCTTTGGATTGGAATGAGAAAGTGGAGACCGAAAAAAAATATGAGGAGGCAGAAGAAGCCCGGCTCATGTATGTGGCCTCCACAAGAGCCAGAAACCTCCTGGTCATAAGCACTTATGAGGAAAACCTCAAATACAACTCCTGGAATTTTCTGGACAATTATTTAAAGGAAGCCCCGGAGCTTGAGTCTGACCGAGGATCTGATGAAAAAGAGGAAGAAGAAAGAGAGACATTGGTTCTCCAAAAAAACGAATGGGAAAAAGCCCAAAAACAAATCCATGAGCGGAAAAAGAGAGTTGAAAACTCCACCTACCGCATTGAGACCGTAACCAACATCGCCAAAAGCAAAGCCGCAGCACCTTCCTGGACCCAAAGAGGAAAAGGAGAAAGCTGGGGAAGATCCGTGCACTCGCTTCTCAAGCTGATAGGGGAGGGCCATGTCAAAGACCTTGAATTACAGGCAGAAAATGTTCTTACTGCTGAAGAACGGGATCTCTCCGAGAAAAGAGAATTAGTGGCTCTAATCAACTCCATAACCCAATCCCAACTCTGGAACCGGATGCTCAAAGCCCAAAAGAAATTCTATGAGATTCCTTTTTCTGTAAAGACGGACCCATCGTCACCAAAACCAGTCCTTCTCAACGGGGTCATCGACCTTGTCTTTTTAGAACCAGACGGCTGGGTCATTGCAGATTACAAAACAGATGAAATAAACGGAGGGCTTCAGAGATTTATTGACTACTACACTCCTCAGGTCAAAGTGTATACCCAGTTTTGGGAAAAAATCACAGGGGAAAAAGTCAAAGAAGCCGGCCTCTATTTCACCTCTATCAATAGGTGGGTGAAGATATGAGGGGAATCATGAACAAATGAACAAAAATAAAACAATAGAAATAAACGGCAAAAAATATTTTACAAAACCATTTGAAGGTTGTTTTCAAGTAGAGATTGAAGGAAAATACTATTACACTGACCAAGGCTTTTTTGATCTATCAGACAAAGAAGAAGAGCGTTTAGATGAGATTCACAAAAAAGTGGATAAAGAAGTCAAGAAGAAGAATTAAATAAAAATCATGATTAATTTAAGATTAAAAGAAAATAGT
>JAGGYH010000019.1 GCA_021162615.1 Candidatus Aminicenantota bacterium | reverse complement strand
GAAGCAGCACCCAAAGCTTTGGATCCTTCTCATCTGCTCTATTCTGTCACAGGGAGCGAAAAAGGCATCTCTTTCGAGACAGATACCATGGGATCCATAACCGTCATCGGCGGACGTTCAAGCCCGGTCGGGGCAGCGGCTGCTCTGCTCAAGGACCTGATCAACATCTATCACAGCACCTGACAGCGGCCATCTCATGGGCGTCCCCCCTGGTAGGCCCTGGTTCAATGATTTTTATCTTGCTTTGCGTCATGATTTGGATTATATTTCTCATGACATGGGCAAAAAAATCGGAAGAAATGATCCATGCCCCTGCGGCAGCGGGAAAAAGTATAAAAATTGCTGCGGATTCGATCAAGGTCAGGGAGGATTTGTCCAAAAACCGGAATCCTGGTTTCCTGCTTCTGAGCAGACAGGGACTCTCTTGGACGATTATTTGGAGGTTATCCCCATCGTCGCGATGTATGGGGAGAAAATCATGCGGTTTGAAGAGGAGGGTAAGGAGCTTGAAAAAGCTGTGTCAGAATTCGAAGATCATTTCCGTCCAGGAAAAGAAGGCGGAATCATGGAAAGCATCTTTGTAAGCTGGATGTATTTTGATCATCGGTTCGGAAAAAGCCACCAGACAGTGGCTGAACGCTTTCTCTCTGACCCTATGAGTGCACATCTTGTGGAACCCGGACTCACATGGATCCGGCAGCTCAGCGAAAGCTACCTTACATTCCATGAGATCCTCTCTTATCAACCAAGCTCCGATATGACTTCCATTAGGGAGTTAGGGACCGGAAAAACATTCACAGTCCTCCATGTAAATGAGCTTCTCGAAATCACCCCAGCACCAGGAGAAATCTGGTTTGCTCGACTGGTAGGAACACCGGATCAATCAATTTTTTACACCACTCCTTATATTTTCGAGCCGTATTCACGCGCTCAATTCAAGCGCGCTGTAAAGATACAGGAACAAGATTTTAAAAGCATCCCTATAGCAAAGAATTTTCCCTCGCACAGGCATTTCGCTGAATCCCAGAAAGAAAAAGCTCATTTCTGGGTTTGGTATATCTGCCGGGGAGAAATGAACCGGCTTTCACAATTCGAACGCCCCACTATTGTCACAAAAGACGGAGAAAAGTTTGTGTTTGCTGAGATTCATTTCCGCATAAAGGATAAAGCTCGTCTAAGAAAACGGCTTTCCCAGCTTAAGAGCTTTGAATATGATAAGCAGGACGACTCATGGACCTGGTTGACGGCCAAGAGCCGAAAATATCCTGATACACCTAGGTCCATCATCGGGCGCTTCCGCATCAAAGGAAACCGCTTCGTCGCAGAGACAAATTCAAAAGAGAGGGCTATCCGAATACGCTCCAAGCTCAAAGGGCATCTCCGCGATCTCATCGCTTATGAAAAAACACTGTTTCGCGACCCTTACGATTTTCCAGAGCTGTCTCCAGAAGAGGCCAAGGCTCTGGAAAAAGAGTCCAAAGAACTGCATGCAAGACCCGAGGTCCAGGAAGCGATGAAGAAGCACCTGGAACATCATTACTTTGTTGAATGGCCTAAGACCAAACTTCCCGCCTTAGGCAACATCACCCCCTTGCAGGCAGCTAAGAGGAAGAAAGAGCGCGCTCAACTCATCGCTCTTATAGACGATATCGAACAAAGTCAAGATTCGCCCTATTCAGAAATGCCAAAAATCAATTTCAACAAGCTGCGCAAGATTCTGGGACTTCCCGTTAAATCCTTAGATGAAATTAAAGGTTCTTAAATCGCTGATTTTGGCCCCAAAAATGGGGATGCTTCAGGGTAAGGGGCTGTGGAAAAGTAGGTTTATGTTGTTGATTTTATTGAAGATGCCCGGGCCCGACCCCATTAATAGTTGTTTACAAACATATATCCTGCCCCACGGATACTTTTAAAGTAAACAGGATCACTGCTGTCAGGTTCAAAATACTTTCTGAGGCGCATTATAAAATTATCAACAGTACGCGTCTCGACCTCCGGGCTCATATCCCAAACTTTCTCAAGAAGCTCTTTTCGTGAAACTATCTTGCCCTTATGATCAATTAGATATTTTAAAACCATTGCTTCCTGATAAGTGAGACGGATTTGCTTTTTACCCGCCCTGCAGGAAAGATTCTTAAAATTCACCTCATTATTACCGAAACAATATACCGGAACTGTTTCTGAGGAAGATTGGTACCATTGTTTCCTTCTGAGTATAACCCTGATCCGAGCAAGTAATTCTTCAAGATGAAACGGCTTTGTGAGATAGTCATCAGCCCCGATTTCCAAACCTTTCACACGGTCTTTAACTTTTGTTCTTGCTGTCAGCATCAGGATAGGCATATGGGGAGATTCTTCCCGTATCTTCCGAGCTAGTTCAAATCCGCCTATATAAGGCAGCATTATATCTAGAATTATCATGTCAAAACCCTGCGCTTGAAAAAGTTCAAGAGCTTTTTTCCCATCCTCTGCCCAAGTGACTGCATATCCTTCTTCAGTCAGGTTATACTCAAGTCCTGAAGCGAGAGTTTCCTCATCTTCTACAAGCAGAATTTTACTTCCCGAAAATTTGCTGTCTGAACTCATTAAAACTTCATCCTTTTCTTTGATTTTAACAGCCTGTTTAAATAGTGTTTCTTTGAAACATAGTAAACAGGCAGTTCAATCCTAAACATCGCTCCATTTGCCTGGCTTACAGCTCTGATTTTGCCCCCATGATATTTTACAATCTCTTTTGCCCAGTAGAGACCAAGACCGGTTCCTTTGACATTAGGAACATCAGGGTGAGAGATACGGTGAAATTTTTTGAATATCTTTTTAAGGTCTTTTGGAGCAATGCCTATGCCGTTGTCTGCGAATTCGATGATTAATTTCTTCCTCGTGCATTTCAACACCACGCGTATTCTTAATTGATTTTTTGTGTATTTGACAGCATTGTCTATTAAATTGTCGATTAATATTTTGAAAGCATCTTTATTAATAACAAACTCACAATCTGCATGCCCTTCTATATGGACTGCCTCTTCCGGAAGCTTAAACTGAATTCTCGCTTCTTCAACCAATCCTTTGATAACTGCATCTGCATTGAAAACTCTGCATTGATAGACAGCTTTCTTCTGTTCGAGTCCGGCTATTTCAAGAATTGAGTCGATGAGTCTCTTAAGGCGGTTGGCGTCTTTCAGCATTATATCTATAAATTTCTTCTGTTTCGGAAGCGGTATATTCCGCCCCTTAAGAGTTTCAAGATGGAGCTGGATAGAAGCAAGCGGAGTCCTCAGCTCATGAGTAACATTAGCCAGAAAATCGTCATAGAGTTTTGTTAATTTATACTGAACTGTAAGATTCCTGAAAATAAGGGACATCCCCATGGAAACAGCAATAAAAAGAACACATCCAAAGACCAGTGTAAAGATATTTGCCCCTTTTGACATGATTTGAGCGGATAGACTGTCATCTACTTTACTTAAAATAACATGGCTTGAGATATACCGGTAGATCCAAAGACCGAGAAGTGAAAACCAAGCGGCTTGTGCTATGACAAATATGAGAATAGAGCGAAAAGCAAAACGTTTTTTATTCATTTTTTATGCTTTTACATTTCTTTTACATTTGACAGCCTAAATTTCTGTTATAATTTATCTCAAATGTACATTTTTTGCAAAGGAGAGCTACAATGAAAATCTTACTTGTACACCCGAAAACACCATCAACGTTCTGGAGCTTTTCAGATGCACTCAAATTTATTTCAAAAAAGTCATCCGGAATTCCTCTTGGATTGATTACTGTAGCTGGGATGCTTCCTAAAGAGTGGGAAAGAAAATTGATCGACTTGAATGTATCCCCATTAAAAGATAAACACATTCTATGGGCTGATTATGTTTTTTTAAGCGGCATGAATATCCAAATTAAGTCTTTTAAAAATGTAATAAAAAGATGCAACCAGCTTGGGGTAAAAGTCGTTGCCGGCGGCCCTATGGTAACCTCTGCTCAGCGTGAGTTTATGGGAGTAGATCATTTCGTACTAAATGAAGCAGAAGCCACTCTGCCGCGATTTATAAGAGATTTGAAAAAAGGAAAGCCTCAGCCTATTTACAAATCAGAAGGATTTCCTGAATTGAGTACCAGTCCTGCCCCTCAGTGGGAATTACTTGAGATGAGAAAATATGCAGGAATGAGCATACAGTACTCCCGGGGCTGTCCATATAACTGTGAATTCTGCAGCATACCTATGCTTAATGGTCGAAAGCCTAGAACAAAATCAAAGGAGCAGTTCCTCTATGAGTTAGAAACGCTTTATAAAACGGGATGGAGAGGCAGTGTTTTCATAGTAGATGACAATTTCATAGGCAAGAAAACTATACTGAAATCAGAAATCCTCCCGGGGTTGATTGAATGGTCCAAGGCAAAAAATTATCCATTTCATTTTAACACAGAAGCTACGATCAACCTGGCTGATGACGAAAAACTTGTAAAACTCATGGTCAAAGCAGGCTTCGAATCTGCTTTTATCGGGATTGAAACGCCCAATGAGGAAAGCTTGGCTGAATGCGGGAAATATCACAATCAAAAAAGAGATATGGTTGATTCAGTTAGAAAGCTGCAGCATCATGGTCTTCAAATACAAGGAGGATTTATTGTAGGTTTTGATAGTGATCCTCCTAATATTTTTAAACGGCAGATAGACTTTATACAAAAAAGCGGCATTGTAACAGCCATGGTCGGACTTCTGAATGCTCCTTTGGGCACAAGGCTTTATAAACGATTGAAATCTGAAGATCGGCTTGTTAATCTTACAACAGGAGACAACATGGACGGCTCCATCAACTTCATTCCCAAGATGAACTATAAGAAATTGGTAAAAGGCTATAAAGAACTATTGAGCACAATATATTCACAAAAGCAATATTATGAGAGAGTGAAAACATTCATCAAAGAATATCAGATGCCGCTGAAAAAAGTTTCTTCAATAAATTTTAGTGATATTCGGGCCCTTTTAAAATCAATATTAAAATTAGGCCTTATTGAAAAAGGAAAGCGTTATTACTGGAAATTAATGGCTTTCAGCCTTTTTAAATATCCTAAGAAGTTTCCTCTGGCTGTAGAAATGGCGATTTATGGATTTCACTTCAGGCGGGTAGTAAAAAGAGTATAACATATAAATGAATAAGTCATGCCTGGGAAACTTACTGTAATATCAGATCTCTTTAAGCCATAAAAAGTAAACCGTCCCAAAATAAATCATTAGATTGCTTTAGTTAAACCTCTGATTTTGCCCCCAAAAAACGGAAGCTCTTGCAAACATCGCAGAATCATTGACAGGCTGACAAAAAAGATTTAATATACACATAAGGTTACACATATTAGAGGTCGTACTATGAAAAGAACAAACATCATGCTCGATGACGATCAGCATGAAAAGCTCAAACGTTATGCCAAAAAAAAAGGGCAGACCCTCGGAGGATTGGTGAGAGATGCGCTGGATGAGGTCTATGAAAAAAAGGATAAGCTCGAGCAGCGAAGACAGGTGGCTCTGAGCGCTTATCAGGAGGGATTTATCAGTCTTGGAAAACTGGCTGAGGTTTTAGGTCTAGACCCCATAAGTGCCAGAGATTACCTCCAAGAGCATGGAATCCCCATCCAGGCCATGGACCTTGAAGACTTAACCCTAGATGCAGAGAATGCCTGAGATCATATTCGACTGCAGCAGTCTTTCGAATTTTGCGCTCTCTGATTCTCTTTTTATCTTGGAGAATCTTTATAAAAATTCAGCTTTTATTACAAATCTGGTTTCAGCAGAGATTTTAACAGGAATCCAGCAAGGATATAGCGACTTAAGAGAAATCCAGAAGGCTCTGCGGCATGGGCGGCTTAAGGAAGTTATTTTGAACTCCGCAAAGGAAAAATCCCTTTATGAGGTTCTTTCTGTTTCCCTTGGGCACGGTGAGGCATCCAGCATAGCTGTGGCCAAATCCAGAGGATTTATCTTTGCTTGTGATGACAGAGCCGCAAGAAGAGAATCCGGATTATTGAGCGTGAAACTCACCGGCACACTCGGTATCCTAAAAAAAGCAGTCAAACATCAAATCGTTAATCTTGATGAGGGACACTCAATCTTGGCTAAAATGATAGAAAGAGGATTCTATTCTCCAGTCAAATCTCTAAATGAAATTAAAGATCCATAAATCGTTGATTTGGGGACCCAAAAATAGCGGCTTTGCAGGGTAAGGGGCTGTGGAAAAGTAGGTTTATGTTATTGATATGATTGAAGATGCCCGGGCCTGCCACCTTTCTAATTACACCCATTTCTAATTCCATTTCTAATTTTCAAACCTTTAAAAATAAAAATGACCTCATTACTAAACTTTTTCTTCTCTTCGATTTTATCATATCAATAATCTTATATGCTTTTTTTATCGAAAATTTTTGAGGCAGTTCAAGTTCAGGAAGCGCTTTGAATAGGTGAGATCTTGCTGGACTCAGATAAAAATAATCGATAAGTGCTTTCTCTGGAGTGGCTATCTTAGCTATGTCTTTCCCAATCGATTGATATCCGAAAAAAAACGAAGGATTCACATGGTGGATTGAAACCACACCCAAAGGAGTCTTATATTTTTTTGTCCTCCCAATCGAAACCGCATAGGTCACCGAAGGAATCTGTGAAATCATACCATGATAATAGAGAGCACTCTGAAGGGAAACATAACTTGGAAAAGGTTTTGTGAGGTATTCAGGAAGGGCCAGGATCTCAACTTTTTCCTTAAAAGCCCACATCCCACGGCTTAGATGGACAATATGTCCGGAAGACGCCAACCGGGCAAGCAATTTACTGGCATGAGCAGGCTCAATATTTAGACATGCGGCAGCATCAGAGGTATGAAACACAGGCACATTCAATTCAATAAGTTTCTTGTGGACATCAATGAGCTTCATTATCATCCCTCACTTAACGCATTGATAACAGAGAGCCTTATGTCATCCCAGATCTCTTTAGAGTCGAAACGAGGCTGGTCTTCTGAATCGAGATAAGCGATGACCTGACTCTTAAAAACATCAAACTTAATAGATAAGATATTCTCTTTGGCCCTATCCAAATGAGAGCTTAATTTCTTAGGAATATCTATTCTATCTACTCTCGAAACCAGAAGCATATAAAGGTCAAAAACATCTCTAGCTTGGACAATGCGTCGAAACACAATCGCTCTTATCTTTTGAAGGCATGTGACTTCTGCCGGATAATGATTAATCAAAATAGGAGAAAGTCCAAAAAAACGAACTAACTCAGAGGAAACGGATTCATATTTAGCCGTTTGCTCTAATCCTCTCCTCGAAAACTCAATTTTTGTTGGGAGGGGCGCTTCCAAACCCGGAACAGTGAGTCCAAGCTTCCACCTTTGAGTGGTTTCCATCTGTTTGTGCTCGGTTATATGTTCTATACTTATATCCCTGACCAGAAGGATATCCTTAAACGGTTTTGATTTCAAAATTTGATTTACTTTTTCACGAACAACAGCTGCAGATATCGATTGAACATCTAAATCTATATCTTCAGAATATCTTGGGCTCTTAAAAAAGAACCTCATATTGCACCCTCCTTTCAAAGCATAGAATCTTTTATCCAGCTTACGCCCCAGTTGGCTCATAAAAAGGAGGTGAAAGAGCTCCACATATTGCCGATGCGTGTATTTATTCATATCTAAATTTCCTGGATATATAATACCTAATATTGACATATATGTCAACTATAAGCATTATTAAAATAAATCAGGCAAATGAGTAAACTGTCCTTGATTTTTATCAGAACTGCTCACTTAAAGTAAAATGAGGATTTTTGCCGTATTTCGCGAAATCCCCTATGTCCCCCGTGTATCTATCCTGCATTATTGATTATTCTTTAGAAAAACGGCACTCCAAAGAGAAGGAATAGAAATCCCCAGAACAGAAACCACTTGACCCACCACCAGAATATTTTGATGCTGTCTTTCAATCGCTCTATGCCTATGAGAATAATTTTATTTTAAGGCAGTTCTTACAAATTCGATCAGATCATCTTTTTTGTTTCCCCTTTTCACCTAATTTTTCTTTACCTGGATTTTTTTATGTTATATATATTATTATAGATAAGTTATTAAGCACGAGTCAGCAGGCAAATGTTTAATAAATGGTAGCAAATACCACTCAACTGGTAAGCCAATAAGAATGATTTGTATCAAATCAAAAACGCAAGTCAAGGGGAGTTTAAAATGAAGGTTTCAGAAGCCATTAAATTTATGAGCAAAAGTTATTTAAATAGGATTGTGGACAGCTTCACCAAAGATTTTTCAAAACAGAGCGAAAGTCAAGCCAGAGATACCATTATAAAAAATCTAAAGGAGCTCGCTGATTTATCGCGTATAAAGAATTTATTAAACATATACAAAGAAAAATACCACCAACAAATCCTTCAAATCAACATACTTGAATCCCTCCTCAACAACCCAGATCATACGGCTGAAGAAGAAGAACTTTTTGGGTTAGTGGAAGAGAAAGAAAAACAAATATTAAAAGAAGCCATGTCAGACACCTGTTTTCAATATGCCGATAACCGCAGTCTTGATATATTAAAAACAGTCCTAGGAGTCGCTATTGAGGATAATGTACTTTCATCAGATGAGCTGAGGCTTATAAAAAACTTAAGAAACAAACTAAAACTCAGTGAAAACGAACAATTCCTATTACTCGCTCAATTAAACCACTACCCTCAAGCAAAAAACAAGTTGCATGACCGTACAGATTTCAGCACAGCCATCTTGAATCTTCAAAAAAGAGGAGTGGTTTTTTACTGCAACAAATTCCCAGAAGGACCAATATATGTTATCCCTCAAGAACTGGTCACAGGTGTCAAAGCAGCCCTTGGTTTTGAACTGAGCAAAAAAGCATATAAAAAATTACTAGACAAGCTCAATATAAACCAGCTTAAAAAGATTCTGGGGAACGAAAATGTAAAAACAGGCGGTAAAAAACCGGATTTAATAAGAAGAATCATTGATGTTGACATCAATCCTTCTGATGCTCTTAATTCTCTTCCCTCCAAAGATTTATACATCCTCTGCAAGCGTCTCCCGGGTGCTCAAATAAGCGGGACGAAACAAGACAAAATTGATAGAATCATCAATTACTTTTCAGAACTGATTGTGAAAAAAATATCAGAGGAAGGCGATCCCCGTGAAATCTACTATGAATACCTAACAGAATTAGCCAGCAGAGACAGAAGAAATCTTTTAGCCAACAATGTAATAAAAAAGGACAAAGAGATGGACAATGCGTTTGAAGAAGGAACCCGCTATTTATTTGAAAAAAAACTTGGCTTGAAATTAGAGAAACTTCCAGGCACGAATAATCCAGACGGAAGCATTGCTTTTGGTAAATATGAGAGGTTTATGTGGGACAACAAAAGTAAGGAAAACGTCTATGTTTTTCCTCAAAGCCACCTCAGGCAGTTTAAAAGTTATATAAGGGATTCAAAAAAGAGGGTTTCCTGCTTCCTTATCATTGTTCCTGGCCTAGGCGAAAATATAGAAGAAAATGCCTATAAACTCAAGGCTGAATCTCAGTCTGATACAGATGTAGCTCTTATAACAGCAGAAGATCTCAAATGGGTGGCTGAAAATTGGAAGAAATATTCAACCAAGGATAAATTTGATTTGGAAGTTTTCAATATAACAGGTGTTCTGACGCGAAGTCTGCTGAGTAAAAGGATGGAACTGTTTTAATATTTGTTATCAGGAGAATAAAATGAGTTTTCAGACACCTATCTCAATTGCCAAAGTCATTGAAAATATTCAATCAAACAACTATATTCTTCCGGCTATACAGCGTGAGTTTATATGGAAAGATAACCAGATAGAGCGTCTTTTTGATTCGCTCATGCGCGGTTATCCTATCGGTTCATTCTTGTTCTGGAAAATTAAGCCGGATAACCTGTCCGATTTTCAATTTTATAGATTTATGAATCACTATCATGAAAGGGATTATAAACATAATGAACGAATAGCCCTAACAGGAGAGAGAGAAAGAATAGCAATCCTTGATGGTCAGCAGCGTCTAACCTCTTTAAATATAGGACTCAAAGGACATTATGCTAGCAAGCTTCCATATTACCACTGGACAAGCGATCACGCTTTTCCAAAACGAAAACTTTATTTAAATCTTCTCGCTGAACCTGATGTTGAAAGCGATATGGCATACATGTTTAAAATGCTAAAAGACAAAGATGCTGAAGAAAAGAATGATCATCAATACTGGTTTCCGGTTGGACAGATCACACAATTCAAGGATATAGGAGAAGTATTTGAATTTTGTTTGAATGAAGGATTGGCAAATAAGGGATTCGAATATCCTTGGAAAACCCTCCAGAAATTATGGGAAGTCATTAATCAGAAGCAAGTTATCAACTATTTCCTCGAAGAAGATGATAATCTGGATAAAGTATTGAACATATTCATAAGAGTTAACTCCGGAGGAACACAACTAGGCTATTCTGACATTCTTCTTTCCATTGCTACAGCTCACTGGGAAAAATATGACGCAAGAGATGAAATATATAGCATTGTGGATGAATTGAACATGAAGGGCGAGTCATTCAATTTCAACAAAGATTTTGTACTAAAAGCAAGTCTTGTCCTATCAGATATAAAAAATGTATCTTTTAAGATAAAAAACTTCACAAGTGATAACATGCTCGCTATTCAAAATAAATGGCAAGATATTAAACAGGCATTGAACGAAACTGTAAAATTATTAACTGGCTGGGGCTACAGCCGAGATACATTGACTTCCAACAATGCCGTCATACCTCTTGCTTATTACATATTAAAAAAAGAAAATAGTCAGGGAATTGTCTCATCTCAGGCATATGAAGAAGACAGAAAAAGAATGTGCAGGTGGCTTATGCGAGCACTATTGAAACAAACACTGGGGGGACAGGCAGATACTGTTCTAACTAGAATCAGGAAAGTCGTAATGAAAACCACTGATTATTTCCCTGAAGATGAAATTTATGAAGAACTAAGAGGCACTACAAAATCTATGGCATTTGATGAAGATCAAATCGATGGATTATTGGATACTCGTTATGGAAACACCGGTACATTTACAGTTTTGGCTTATTTATATCCTTGGTTAAAATATGATCAGCATTTTCATATTGATCATATTTTTCCTCGAAGCATGTTCACCCCGCAAACATTAAGTAAAAATAATATTCCAGAGGAAGACTGGGCGCTTTGGCCAGAGCATAAAGACGATTTAGGTAATCTCCAGTTACTTCAGGGAAAAGTAAATATGAACAAATCTGATAAGGATTTTGAGGAATGGCTCCTAGAACAGGAAACTGAGCCAATTGGCCTTGAAGAATGTAAAAAGAAGCACATGATTCCGGAAATGAATCTGTCTTTTTCAAATTTCCCTGCATTTTTAGAAAGACGAACAAACATCATCAAAGAAAAATTAAAAGAAATACTTTTATATTAGGAATAATAATAAATTAAGGATTAAAGTCAGCACATCCATGAAAAACGTAAACCGCATCACATGGCCGCTCACAAAGCTCCTAAGAGACTACAAAATCGCCCGCCTTGGAATCATCATCCTGACCATATGGCTCATAGGTGCCTCTATCCTCTGGCTCACTGAAGGAGCTCAAAACGCGGAATTCAACACATTACCCAAATCACTCTGGAACATTGCCGTCTATTTATTCAGCGGCTTAGACAGCGGTGTTCCGCAGACCACAATAGGCAAAGTCATTGTGACTCTTATCCTTGTCATGAGCCTTGGAATTGTGGGGATATTCACCGCCACCATTGCCTCAATGCTGGTGGAACATCGTATAGGAGGTAAGAGAAAAATGCCAAAATACGAATTAAAAAATCACATAGTGATCTGCAACTGGAATACTAAAGGCCTGCCTTTGGTAAAAGAAGTCCACGCCAAAATAGTAACGAACAAAAGACCGATTGTGATCATAACCGATCAGGAAGATGAGGTGGATTTTCCTGAACACGAAGACGTGCCTGAATTCGAGGATGTCTACATCATAAAGGGCGATCCTACAAATGAGATCATTTTAAAAAGAGCCAATGTGCACAATGCCTATACAGTGGTGGTTTTAGCTGATCCCAAACAGGGAGACCTTGCTGATGCCAAATCCATCCTCGTGTGCATGGGAATAAGAAGCCTGTGTAGCGAGTTCGATCTTCCCAAAAGTTACACCACAGTGGAAGGAGTCTCCCCTCAAAATATCGAACATTTAAAACGCGCTGGCGCAGATGAGATCATTTCAGCAGGCGATTTCAGCTCTCTTCTTCTTGCTCAGACCTCTCTTGTTCACGGCCTCAGTAAAGTCTACAGAAACCTTCTGACCATTTCAGAAGAGACCAATGAGATATACCTCATTCCTGTGCCAAAAGATTACATTGGAAAGAGCTTCTCTCAGCTCGGAGCTGATATATACTCAAATAGAGACAAAAAAAATCCAGTCATCCCCATTGGAGTGAAAACCCAGGACAAAGTGCTTCTCAATCCCAAACCATCTGCATTCGATGTGTTCAGCAAGGGAGACGAACTCATTGTGATTGCCTTTGAGAGACCTCACACACTGATATAAAAGAACAGCATAAGGGAAAAATGGCAACCGAAAATAGCTCCCAACCCAAAACACAGTTAACTTCTGCCCAAGAAGAGGCCATTTTTTATCATGACGGGCCTCTCCTTATCATAGCCGGCCCTGGCTCCGGTAAAACAGAAGTGATAAGCCAAAGAACAGCCTATCTTATCTCCTCAGGCAAAGCCGCCCCTCAAAATCTGCTTGTGACTACTTTCACGGAAAAAGCAGCTCTTGAGCTTAAAGACAGGATCCAGTCCAAGCTCAAAAACGAAAATGTAGAGCTTATGCAGGTCTCAACCATCCATTCCCTCTGCTACACCCTTCTTAATGAGTTCCGCTCCAAAAGCCCTTTTCCCAAGGGCTTCTGGGTGCTGGATGAGGCGGCCCAGCTTCTTTTTATCTATTCCCAAAGAAAAGAACTCGGCCTCGGCAAAGTCATGAAAGGAAGAGAAAGCGATTTCTATGCCTCTGCTCTCCGCGCCTTTAATCTGGCTACTGAAGAGCTGGTCAAACCTGAAGAATTCATCTCCTACTGCGAAAAAAATCTAAACAGCGCCGATAAAGACAGCCAAGCCTTCTGGGAAGAACAGCTCCTCATTGCCCATGCCTACAAAAACTATCTGGATCTGCTCATGGAAACCAACGCCACGGATTTCAGCAGCCTCCAGAAGCACACCCTTCAAATGCTCCAAGAAAACAAAGACATCCTTAAAACAATACAAAAACGTTACACCCACGTATTGATCGACGAATACCAGGACACCAATACCGTGCAGGATATGATACTGAACTTGATTGCAGAGCCTGAAATGAATATCGCTGTAGTGGGAGATGATGACCAAAGCATTTACCGCTTCAGAGGAGCGACAGTTAAAAACATTCTGGAATTTCCTGAAAAATATAAGCCGATCAAAACTGTGAAATTAGAGGATAATTTTCGCTCCGTTGAGCCTATTATTATCCACAGCTCACGCCTTATAGTGTGTAACGAGTGCCGCTCAGAAAAATCACTCCGGTGCATCCGTAAAGAATGGAAAAACGACATTCTCTATGTTCACGAAAAAACAGCCGCTGATGAAGCTGATTCAGTGGTCAAAATAATAAGAAAATTAAAACTTGAAGGAACCATCACACACTACAGGGATGTGGCCATTCTGTTAAGAAGTGTAAAGTCTTATGCAGATCCTTACAAAGAATCTCTCGATAAATACAATATTCCTTATATCGTGCACAGAGACGGAGGATTCTTTGAAAGGCAAGAAATCTCAGACATCTATAATCTGTTTCTATTTCTGTCTGCCCCCAAGCCCTGGGGAGACAAATTCATAAGATGTCAACTCCTCGATCTGAGTAAAAAAACCGAAAAAAAGCTTGAAAAGTTTAAAAAAGACATAACCTCACTTCAAAATCAAAAAGACATCAAATCCATCGGGATCACAAGAAAAAAAGACAGAGAGAAATTATTAGCCCTCATTGAACTTAAGAAAAAAGTCCAGCAAAGAAAAAATCAATCCATCCTGGAAATATTCTACGACCTCCAGCGCCTCTCAGGGTATTTCAGCCGCATGGAAAAAGAAAACAACAAAGAAGCCGTAAAAAACATCGGCATATTCACAAGAATCATCTCCGAATTTGATGAATACAGAGGCACAAATGTCATCTACCCTTTTATCTCCTATCTGAAACTTCTGAAACAGAGCGGCCTCGACTCATTCACCGAACCCACTCAAGACGCCATCCAAGTCATGACTGTGCATCAAGCCAAAGGCCTTGAATTCCCGGTTGTTGTCATAGGCGCAGCCATGGAAGGCCGGTTCCCCACCCGAAGAAGACGTGAAAAATATGAGATCCCCTATGAACTCAGAACAAGCGGCCAACCCGAGGTCGAAGATCCTCACATCGTAGATGAAAGAAAACTCTTCTATGTGGCTGCCTCCAGAGCCAGAGATCTCCTCATTATAGGATCATCTGATGTGGTAAATAAAAGAGGAGGCGGCCCTTCCCGGTTTATAAACGAACTTTTGGGCAAAAACACAAAAGGCGCTATTCAAAGGAGCCAGAAAATCCTCAACTCCCCTATCTATGTCAAACACCTGGATAAATCTTCCGAAGAGCCCCGGCTTAGAATAACATACAGCCACATATCCTACTACCTGCAGTGTCCTTTAAGATATAAGTATTTCGTCATCGATGGATTAAAGCCTCCCATATCCAGTTATTTTTATTTTGGAGCTTCTGTGCACAGAGCCCTTGAGCTCATACACAAAGACATCCTCGCAGGGAAAAAAGTAAAACTCAATAAAATCCCTGACTATGTTGATAAAACCTGGCTTATGCCCGAAAAGTTAAAAGGAGAAAAAGAAAAGCAGAAAAAAAAAGAAGCCGTAAACCAGATAAAGAATTACATGGAAAAACAAATGCCCTCACGCCCCGATCTTTTTTCCGCAGAAAAGCCTTTTGCGTTTGAACTCGAGGGGGCAGTTGTGAGAGGAAAGATCGATCTCATAAGAAATGGAAATAATGATTCTAAAGAGATCGTTGACTTTAAAACCACTCGTTCCAAAGCCTCAAGTATCGAGCAGTACGACCATCAGATGGATATCTACGCATTGGGTGCTGAAAAGGGATTAAACCTTAATATCTCAGACCGCTCTCTCTATTTTCTAGAGGATAACAAGCCGCAGACTATAGACTGGGATGAGGGCAAAAGAAAAACCGCGGAATCAAATCTTTCAAGCTGGATACAAAAGATCAAAAATCAGGAATTTGAGCCCCGCATAGAATTTTGTCCCTTTTGTGATGAGTTTAAAGAAATATGTCCCTACTTTAAAAAATAAATGAAGGTGTGCCATGAAAGACTTCTATGACAAATTAAAAGACGATATCAAGGCGTATGAGGGAAGACATGATGATTTTATTTTCCTCACTCCTGAATGGTATAAACTCATGACCAATCTCCTGGATGACCCCCGCATGCCTTACCGGCTAAAGCCTCTGGTATCCTGTGCCATTGCCTATTTTATCATACCGGCAGATGTGATCTCTGAAGAAATTTACGGTCCTTATGGTTATATTGATGACATCTACTTTTGTGCTTTTATTGCCAATGAGATAAAAAAGAGGACCAAAGATCCAGCCATCATTGAGGAAAATTGGGAAGGCGAAGGAGATATTTTGGAGCTTGTTGAGGAGGTTCTGGGGCAAGAGAAGGAATTGATAGAGGATAAAAAGGAATTGATTTTGAAT
>JAGGYH010000108.1 GCA_021162615.1 Candidatus Aminicenantota bacterium | reverse complement strand
GTATTATAGACATATACGGAGCTTTTATTATGCAATCCCTTTGATCTATCGCGTATAACACCAAGAAATAATTCATCTCGGATTATCTTTATACCACCGCTGAGTATATCTATTTTCCTCTCTTTCAAAAATTCTCCTGTCTTTTTATATTTAATAATTTTATAGACAGTAAGCAAATAAACATTTCCCATAGAGTCAAAATCAAATCCCCTAATTGTCTGATACTCACCAGGTCCCTGGCCGCGTCTGCCGTATCTGTTTAAAAATTTGCCTTTCTGATCAAAACGAAATAATGACTGTTGGGGATGCTCATCAAGTAAAAATATACACCCATTTTTGTCTATTCTTACTCGGTTTGCAAAAGCAAATAAAGAATCATCTGATACCTCTAGTTTAATTATTTTCTCTATATGACCTATATCAAAAATGTTATCAATTTGAAAATCCTTTATTAAAAATTCTTTTTCTCCAACAATAATATTCTGTTTATTCTTGTTGCTGCAGGAAATGAGTAAAAAAGAACAAAAAAATATTGTAAGAAACAATCTTCTATTAAATTTAAAATAAATCATTTTCCCTAGCATTGATCCCCTCTTAAAACCAATAATAATTAATGGGGTAAGCCCTTTAAAAAGCTACCCCCTCTCTTCTTCCACTTTAGTTAAATTGGTAACTCATTACAGTATTTAGCTTCACATTGTTCCTGTCCCCCGGAAACACATCGAGTTTTTTCATGTATTTTATCTGGGCAAAGTTTGTCTATCCGTACCCAGAGACCTGCATGAGCATCCTGAGAGATAAAAGTTGAAAAAACAGAGATACAAAACAACAACGCTGAAACTCCCAATATTAAAATCACCATTTTTTTTAGCATGATCTAACCTCCCCTTAATCTAATTACGCGTTAATTCTCCTAGAAAAATCAATAAATCACAACAATATAAAATGATTTTAAGTCCCATCAAAACCTCCTTTCATACGGCTCGTTTCTTTCTACAAAAAAAAAGAAAGTCAAGAAAATAATATAATTAATGAAATAAAAATTGAATTTCAGGCAGCGAGACCAACACCAAATTCGGCCCCTTTAAAAACGATAACATCCTGTTTTTTGCCTTTAAAACAGATTTTTAATCCGATTTAAAAAAAAAGGGCCCAGAGCAGGTTTCTCTGCCCTGAGCCCCGAGTCGTTCGCTTGGGATCCGCGTGTTCAGCGCTTGATGATATGAATGTCTCCGCTGAATGTCTTAACTTCTATATCAGCTCCGCCGCCGTTTACGGTTCCGTACAATTCCTTTCTGCTGAACTTGCCTGAAACAGTGATATCAAACTCACTGTCAATGCTTCCGCTGAATGTCTTGGCCTTCAGATCGAACGCTGCATTTCCCGGTATGCGCAGATAAATCCCTCCGCTGTGAGACTTCATATAATAACGGCCGTCTCTGTTTATATCTCCCACATATTCGACTTTTCCGCTCAAAGCTTCCGCATCGATTTCCATGGCTCCTTTTACATCAATTAATTCAATCCCTCCGCTTACGGTTTCCGCATCGATATCTCCGTTTTCAATATTCTTAAGACTTATATCTCCGGATACGGTCTTAAGGTCCGCATTTCCTGTGATATTCTCTACATCTATATCACCGCTTACGGAATCACAATCCACACCCTTGGAAACGTTGGATACCGTCACATCACCGCTTACGGATTTCCCTCTGGCAAAACGGGAAGCATCCCTGATCTCCACATTTCCGCTTACGGTCGACACCTCAAGGTCTCCACCGATTTTTTCAGCATAGACATCACCGCTTACGGAGCTGACATCTGCCTCAGCCTGTGAAGGTATGACCAGCCAAAAATCCACGGAAAAGTTTTTGATTTTTCTTCTTAAAGAACGATCCTTAGGGTACTCTGTTTTTATCGTGAGGGCGTTCCCCTGTTTTGAGACCTCTATTTTAACAAGATCAAATCTCTCTTGAGCTGTACGTTCCGAATCCGCTCTGGTTGTTTTAACGGCTTTTATGGACACTTCTGCTTTGTCCCAGGTCTTGACTTCAATGTCTCCGGAGATATTTCTGACCAAAACACTTCCTGTTTTAGAAAGAGCCACTGTTTTGTCAAATCTCTTCTCGTATTTCTGCTCAGCCAATGAATATCGAGGTGACATCCCGATAAACAAAAGCACTGCCAGGATTACCATTATTGAAGAAATCTTTTTTATCATATCCTTCCTCCTTTATATTTTATTCTCAGATTCTCCTTTTTTGGGAGAATAATCTTTAACTTTTAAAAGCTCATAGAGCAAATCCGTTTTCTCTTTATACGCAGCAAGCAGGATGTTTCTGGAATCAATATCTCTGGGATCTTCAAGAACCGCTTCCCTGCAGGCTGAAATGGATGAATCAATCAAATTCAGGTTGACCTGGAAAACCTCTGCTACCTCAGGCTCCATTCCATTCTCCTGTGCTTTCACTGCTTTCATCATGGATGCAATAGCCAGTTTGTAGTGTTTTTCTGCTTTCTTTAAATTGGCGATCACGTCATGCTTCTGATTAAAAGGACTTAAAGCCATTTGATTTCCCAGATGATAAATGCCTACCACCGCTGCTCCCACAATGAGAAGAACGGACAAAAAGCCCACAGCGTATTTAAGCTGCGGAGACCAGCCCCATGGGCGCCTCTTGGCCCCTTCATAGGAAGGGACTGATGACTCTAATCTCTGTTTGATCCGGGTCCAGAGATAAGGAGATGGAGAACCTGCTTCCAATTTTTGAGCGGCACCGGCAATGCTTTTGTAATCTTCCAGGATTTCCCGGCATTCTTCACATTTTTCAAGATGCTTTTCCAGAGAAGAACGTCCGGATAGATCCAGTTCGCCGTCAACATAATCGCTGATTAACTTCCTTGCTTTTTTGCATCTCATTGTATTCTCCTTATAAGACCTGCATGGCACAGAGCTTTTTTCTAAGCTTTTCCCTCGCTTTAAAAAGCTGGGATTTTGATGTGCCCTCCGAACAATTTAAAATCTCTGCCACTTCGCGGTGCTTGAACCCCTGAACATCATGAAGAATAAAAACGCTTCTCAATCCGGGCGGAAGTTCCTTCAGAGCTTCCTTGATCGTTGTTTTCTTCATGTCTTCATGCTCCCCGCTTGTATCTTCTCCCACAAAGTCCTTCACGCTTTCGAGAGATACTGATTTCTGTCTCTGATTTTTTGCCTTCCTTAAATAACTGATGCTTGTATTCACAACGATCCGGTAGGACCAGCTCACAAATGCCTGGTTATCATCCAATCGGTGCAAATTGGTGAATATTTTAATAAAGGCATCCTGAAGTATGTCTTCCGAGGTCGCCCGGTTCTGGGTGTACCAGTAGGCCACTCCGAAAAATTTCATTTTCAACTGCTCATAAACAGCCTCCATGGCCTCATGGTCGCCCTCACGGGACCGGTCAATAAGATCAAACGGTATCAGACTTTCTTTATGAGCTTCTTCATCCATTACAGGTTCCTCGATTTTTACACCTATTCTATCACATTCTGGGCATATCGTACTGAGGCTGTAATGGAATAAAGCTATTTCTGCATTCATCTTAGCTCACACTCAGTGTTAAAGATGAAATTGAGCTTAAAAAGGTTGCCATTGATTTTTATTTTTTTTGGCAGACAACCTCAAGGAAAAAAAGGGGGAATTAAACTCCCCCCTTCTTGCCGTGAACAGGCAGCAGAAATTATGGGATGACTTAAGTATTACTTAAATAGTTTGATGGTCTCGTCATTAAAAAGGATGACCAGCGAATAGATCCCCAGGGCTGTCCCAAAGGGAAAACACAGCAGATTGAAAAAGGCGAGCGCCAGAGTCAGCAGACGTCCCCATTCTTTTCTTTTTAAAAGCGCGGCACCGGCTATGATATCAGGAATGGAAAGAACCGCTATAAAAGCTGTCACCCAGATAGCTACGGTCCGCAGAATGACGGGTGCTTCATACCCGATCTCCGGAAGAAAAGATATTCCAAACAAAATCCAGAATATAAAAAATGCCCATATCAAGCCCAGCGCACCGGAGACAATCCACAAAACCGATACTATTTTTATGTGTTTTTCCATTTCACCCTCCGTATATATACATTTATTTTAATCATAACAAGGATTATTGACAAGTGGTAATTACTCAGATGCCTTATATCGCTTCATTCATATCTCAATGATTCCACCGGATCGGCTGTCGCCGCCAAGAAAGCCCGAATACTTACTGTTGAGAGCGCAATAGCCAAGGCTAAAGCGCCTGCCAGGACAAAAGTTCTCCAGCCCATATTGATGCGATAGGCGAAGTTCTGCAGCCATCTGTTCATCACATACCAGGCAACAGGCCAAGCTTGGAATAAAACCTTCCTTCTTCCATCTTGATATCATAGGTGGATGCAAAATCACAATCTGTTCTCAGGATCCGGAAATACTGCGTTTTGTTTTCTTCTTTACCTCTCCATATCACACCATCCGTATTGGTTATGACGTTCGCATTAAGCGGCTCTCCGCGGGAAACACCGAGAATATCCGGATTCTTCAACAATTCATTTTTTAAAACATCATAGGTATCGCCCATATCCCCGGCTATCCTCACACAAAGAATATTGTCCCGGTCATAGCCGATATCGCTGTTTTTTATGAAAAGCAGCTGTTTGAAGACGATGATGGTGCTGATAATCAGAATTATAGACAGAGAAAACTGAAAAACCACGAGTCCTTTTCTAAGTCCCATTCCCTTAAGAGCAAGGCTTGATTTTTCCTTTAAAATTCTTGCCGGCTGAAAGGAAGAAAGGAACAGGGCAGGATAATAACCGGACAGTATTCCTGTAAAAAAGGCTAAAAGACCCGCTCCTATCAGAAAACGGATATCAAAGTAGTGGATGGTCAGTGACTTGCCCGAAATCCGATTGAAGACTGGCATAAATATCTGCGCCAAAAGAACGGCCAACATTATGGCCAGAAAAGAAAGGATGACCGTCTCTCCCAAGAGCTGCTTGATGAGCATACTTCTATTGGCGCCCACCACTTTTCTCAAACCGATTTCCTTAGCCCGTTTCAAGGAAACGGCCGTGGACAGGTTCATGTAATTGACACAAGCAATAAGGAGAATGATAAACGCTGCGGCTGTGAGGCGGGGCCTTTTAATGCTGATCCAGGAGTTCCCTTCAGGAAAGGGAATGAAAATATTTCGAAGAAGTGAGAATCTGTAAAACTGATATTTTCTTCGAAAACCTTTTCTCCAGAACGGAACAATACCTTTTCGGTTTCGGGGATTTGGGCAAAACGGGTGGCATTGACGACTTCGGGCAGTTCAGCGACAAGCGATGGGGCCAGAAGGCAGGAAGTGGGAGCCATGATTGTTTCCTCTTCCCCCCGAAGGACCATAAAAATATCGTCTGCTTTTTCATGAAATTGGTCATAGCTCAACTCATGCTGCACCCAGAGCAGAATGAGAATGACGCAGGCAAGGGCGGTGGCCAGGCCGGCAAGATTGATGAAAGAATACCGCCTGTGCCTGGTGGTATTCCTGAAAGTTGTTTTAAAATAGTTTTTTAACATGATCAAACTCCAGAGAACTGAATTTTTAATGAAGTATGGGAGAGCCCCTGCGATCTGTTTCCAGTAGAGC
>JAGGYH010000137.1 GCA_021162615.1 Candidatus Aminicenantota bacterium | reverse complement strand
CGAAGGCTAAATCTTCAATGTCGCCACGACCACACCTGAATTTCAGTAAGTTTAAGCAACCCCGGCTTGTGAATAACCCAGGTTAATAAAAATATTTATTTTTTATGGATAGGTCAGATAAGATGAGAGATTATGTAAAAGCGATTTTAACAATAATCGCTGTATTTGTAGCACATACGATTTTAGGAAAAATATCAAAAGAGATTCCTATAGCCCTTAATTTGTTTACTGTAATAGTGATATATTTTGCCATGTTAAAAGGGGAGATTTCTGGGGCATTTACCGGGGCCGTCTGTGGTCTTATACAAGATTCTTTTTCCTTCGGAGTGTTCGGAGTGGCCGGATTGGCAACAACACTTACAGGTTACCTGGCAGGGGTCATATCGAGCAAAATTTATGTGCTTTCATTTTTCAGAAACTTCCTGTTTATTTCGATCCTGACCATATTTCAACTGGTTATTTGGAAATGTATGCATTTCTTTGTCTCTTCCGAACCTTTTTTTTCAGGGAGTATTGTGATTCTTTTTCAGCCATTTTTTAATGCTTTAGCAGGAAGTTTGTTCTTTCCGGTCTTTAGAAAATTTTTTAGACCTATCTCTGCGGATGATCAATGAAAGGCGATAAGATATATGAAGACCTGTCCCTGATCAGACGAAGGTCAAAAAGAGCGTTTACGGCTGTTACCGTCATTTTTATCTTGATGCTGGTATACTTTTGGAAGATACAGATCGTTGATTACAAAAAATACTGGGAAAAATCGGAAGAAAACCGCATCAGGAGGATCTCGCTTTCTCCTCAAAGAGGACTTATTTTAGATAGAGATGGAAATATATTAGCTAAAAACATAGCTTCTTTTAAAGTTTCTTTGGTCAGGGAGAAATGCGAAGATTTAAAGGCTTCATATACAAAGATATCCAAACTTCTTCGTATTGACAGGAAGGAGATTGAAGAGAGGATTCAGAAATACCAGTCGTTCCAACAGTTCCGTCCTATTGTGATCAAAGATAACCTTACTCAGACGGAAGTCGCTCTTATAGAGGGCAGGAAGGCTGAATTTCCTGAACTGATCCTTCAGACAGAACCCAAACGATTTTATCCTTATCATACTCTTGCGGCTCATGTATTGGGATATTTGCAGGAAATTTCCCCGCGGCAGTTGAAATCTGAAGCATACCAGCAATATGAGATAGGGGATCTTATAGGCAAAATGGGGATTGAAAGGGAGTACGAAGACAGGCTTTCAGGGCAAAAGGGACTTGCTTTAGAGGTTGTTGACAGCGAAGGCCGTGTTATTACAGAGTACAATCAGAAAGAGTCTACAAATGGAGAGAATATCAAATTGACCTTGGATCTGGATATACAGAAAGAAGTGGAAAGCATTTTGGAAAAAAAAGAGGGTGTGGTCGTTGTCATGAATGCAAAGAGCGGTGAAATCCTGGCGATGGCCAGCTACCCGAATTTTGACCCGAATAGATTTATTAACAGATTCACTCCTGAACAATGGATGGAGCTCGTCCAGGATCCTGATTTTCCTCTGGAAAACAGAGCTATAAGAGGGCTTTATTCTCCAGGCTCTCTTTTTAAGCCATTGATAGCCATAGGAGCGCTGGATTCAAATCTGATATCAGATCAGAGCTCTTATTTTTGTTCAGGCCGTACTCTCATATACGGGCACCCCTTCTCCTGCTGGTTTGGACCAGGGCACGGAAGAGTCAATCTTTATACAGGAATAAAGAACTCGTGCAATATTTATTTTTATAATGTCGGAAAAAATTTAGGTATTCAAAAGATAGCTGATTATGCTCGAATATTTGGATTTGGTTCCCCGACAGAAATTGATCTTCCAGGCGAAAAAAGTGGATTGGTACCTGATCCGGAATGGAAGAAGAGAACAAGAGGAGAACCCTGGTATCTCGGAGAGACCATTCCTGTATCCATCGGGCAAGGACCTTTACTGGCGACTCCTCTTCAGGTGGCTGTGTACACATCAATTATTGCAAACAGGGGCGAAAAAATCATTCCGCACTTTTTTCTTACTGGATCTGATTCCGGTGATAATAGTGGGAAAGGCAAGAGAACTTATGTAAGGCCTCTTTCCAAAGAGATTGACCGGTCTGATTTTGAAAAGGTCATTAGGGGCATGTGGATGGCTGTCAATGAACAAGGAACCGCGCGGGCTGCAATGGTCAAAGATTTCGATGTATGCGGGAAAACAGGTACGACTCAAGTCGTGAGCACTGATACTGAAAGGAAAATGGAAGAGAGAGGCACTAAGGTCGGGACGCATTCCTGGTTTTCTGGCTTTGCTCCCAGGAGAGATCCGGAGGTCATTGTCACGATAATCATTGAGTACGGAGGCATGGGAGGCAGCACAGCAGCTCCCTTAGCTAAGAATCTATTCACTCTCTATAAGGATAAATATGTTAGATAGAAGCCATTTTCAAAGCATAGACTGGATACTCATCGCTCTCACTCTGGTCAATTCTTTTATCGGCGTGGTCATGATTCACAGCAGTGCCCATTATATCCCAGGCAGTCAAGCTCAGAAACAGATATTTTTTATTTTCATTGGAATACTATTCATGTTTGTTTTTATTTCCGTGGATTATAACTTTTTTGTTGAGTACTCTCCTTATATATACCTGATTGTTGTTCTCGTTCTCTGGGGGATGCTGATGTTTGGCTCTTTAACTGCAGGGACTAAGAGTTGGATCAGGCTTCCTTTTATCCGAATACAGCCCTCAGAAATCACAAAAGTGGCGATGATACTGGTTTTAGCCTATTTGTTTAGAGAGTTCAGGCCGTCTTTTATATCCATAAAGCTTGGCCTGTTTTCTTCCGGACTGGTTGCCATTCCGTTGTTTCTTGTGGCTCTTCAGCCTGATTTGGGGACGGCACTGACATATTTGCCTATTCTGCTGGGAGCACTGCTGTTGGCAGGGATAAATAAAAAAACCTGGATATGGCTCATTATTATTGCTTTGGTGCTTGGTTTTTTAGGGTGGAATTTTTTTCTAAAAGATTATCAAAAAGACAGAATAAGGACTTTGATTTTTCCGCAAAAAGATCCTCTTGGAACAGGCTATCACACACTCCAGTCTAAAATTGCCATAGGTTCAGGTGGATTGTTTGGAAAAGGATATAAAGAGGGGACTCAAAGCCAGCTGAGATTCTTGCCGGCAAGACATACTGATTTTATTTTCTCAGTCATAGGAGAGGAATTCGGGTTTGCGGGTATCATAGTGGTCTTGAGCTTGTATTTCATTTTTATTTCCAGGCTGCTGATATCGGTCTATAAATCCAGGGACAGAGCAGGAGTCTATATTGTTTTCATGGTGTTTCTGATGTTTGCAAGCCAGTTTTTAATCAATGTCCTTATGACAGTGGGGCTTTTACCGGTAGCAGGTATTCCTCTTCCTTTGTACAGCTACGGAGGTTCTTCTCTTGTGACGAATTATATTGCGGTTGGCCTGGTAGTGAATGTGAAGATGAGGAGATTCGTTAATATCTGACCAAAGCCGCTTTTATGAGGATAATGATGAAGGATTCTGATATTGAGAAAGTATTAAAATTCGTCCAGAAACCAGGGCGCTATACCGGGGGCGAATGGAATATAAGAAAAAAAGACCCTGGAAAAGCAAAAATAAAGGTGGCCCTGGCTTTTCCTGATATCTATGAAGTGGGCATGTCTTATCTCGGTCATAGAATACTCTATCATGTTCTAAACAGCCAGCCGTTTGTATTAGCAGAGCGGGTTTATGCCCCATGGATTGATTTCGAGTCGGTTCTCAGGCAAAACGACATTCCTCTTTACTCTCTTGAAAATAAAATCCCTCTGCATGACTTTGATATTATCGGATTTTCCCTCCTCTATGAATTGAACTACTCCAATATACTCACCATACTTGATTTAGGCAAAGTCCCTCTGTATTCAAAACAGAGGGATCTGAGAAAGCCTCTTGTTATAGCCGGAGGGCCTGCTGCATCCAATCCCGAGCCTGTTTCCGATTTTTTTGACCTGTTCTTGATCGGGGACGGTGAAAAGGCTTTTATTGAGATCATTGATCGTTATCTGGCGTTAAAAAGCATGGGACAGGACAAAGAAAGTATTTTAAGGTCAATGACAAAGATACAAGGTGTTTATGTGCCCTCATTTTACAGTTCTTTTATGCCTTCGAGCTCGAGACTTCTGGTAGAGAAAGCGGATGACGATGTCCCTGCCAGAATAAAAAAGAACATAATCCGTTCTTTTGAAAAGAAAAACATCCCTTCCTGCGGGATTGTACCTAACATAAGGCCAATATTTGACAGGGTCAGCGTGGAAGTAGCCAGGGGATGCGCTCAGAACTGCCGGTTCTGCCAGGCTAGAAGTGTTTATTTCCCACTAAGGAACAAAGAACCGGAAATGGTTGTGGAAGAGGTTATGGACAGCCTGGATTCCACCGGATATGAAGAGGCGTCCCTTTCAGCTCTTTCCGTAGGGGATTACCCTGATTTGGTCAGGATTGTGACCTTGCTTATGGATGAGTTTGATAAAAAGAAGATTTCCCTGTCTCTTTCAGCATTAAGACCGAAATTTCTGACAGATGAGGTAGCAGAGAGCATCATAAAGGTCAAAAAGACCGGATTTACCATAGTACCAGAAGCAGGGACTGAAAGGCTTAGAAGAGTCATCAACAAAAAATTGAAAGAAGAAGAGATACTCGAAGCCGTCTCTTCTGCCTTTACCAAAGGATGGAGAAAAATCAAGCTGTATTTCATGGTCGGGCTGCCTACAGAAAGAAAAGAAGACTTAGAAGGAATCGTCAGCCTGATAGAAAAAATCATTCGCTCAGGTTATCATATCTTAAAGAAACCTCCGCAGATTAATCTGAGTGTTTCTTCTTTCATACCAAAACCACATACGCCTTTTCAGTGGGTAAGAATGAACAGTGCGGAGGAGCTGGGGGATAAACACGATTTTCTCAGAAAGAGGCTGAAAAAGTATGGTTTTGTCTGGTTCAAGGAACATCCGATAGAAAGCTCTGTTCTTGAGGGAATTTTTTCAAGGGGAGACAGAAGATTGAATTCTGTGCTTTTCAGGGCATGGAAGAAGGGGGCCCGTTTTGACGGGTGGAGTGATGTGTTTGACTTTTCTATATGGAGAAAGTCTTTTGAAGAAGAAGGATTGAATCCTGAAAGATATCTTTCCAGCTTTTCTCAGAATTCAGCTCTTCCATGGGAGCACATAGATATCGGAATAAAAAAATCGTATTTTTTGCGGGAATTGAAAAAGGCATTTTCTGAAAAATGGACAGAAAACTGCGAAGAACTTGATTGCCGGAGGTGCCTCGGATGCTCTTTTCCCGGAGCAGTCAATAAGGTTGACTCCTCTGACATCCACCTTAGATCTCTTTCTGAATATCAAGGTGGTAAAAAAGCAGGGAGGACTCTGCGTTACAGGCTTTTTTACAGGAAAGAGGGCCCTGCAAGATACTTGTCTCATAATGACCTGATTTATATCATACAGAGAAGTATGAGGCGGGCCGGTTTTCAGGCAGAAATCACTCAGGGATTCCACCCTAAGATGAAGATCTCATTCCCCCCGGCGCTGGCCCTTGGGATGGAAGGGAAAAGAGAGGTGCTTGAATTTCGGTCAGAGTGTTTGTTTGAAAACAATCCCTTTGTTTCCCGAATAAACAGGTTTTTTCCAGAGGGAGTCAAAGCTCTAAAGCTTGAGAAAGTAAAGCATACAAGGCCTTCTCTAAGCAGGGACATAGGGAGCATGGTGTATTCTTTTGATTTGAAACAGAAAGACGTTCAGCAGTCCCTGAGAAAAAGGATAGGAAAAGAAGCAGAGGATTTATCAGCGGCCTTTGAATTTATTAATAAAGTTTTGAATGAGGAAGCGCTTCAAGATTTAAGTGAAGTAAGTTTTGATGATAAAAAGGGGAGGGTATCGCTTGAATTTCTGGTTTCCCCGGGAAAAGCTGTCAGGATAAAATCTGTAATCCAGAAGATTTTAGAGGTCGAATATCCCAATTTTATTGTAACGAGAGAAAAAATAAATTTTATACCTGAAAAAACATTAAAAACTTGACCTTAAAAAATCCCCATAATATCATCAAGGATGAAATAATATATAGACAGGAGGAAGAAAGTGATTGATTTCAGTTTGACTGAAGAACAGAAAGCCTTGCAGAAGATGGCAAAAGAGTTTGCAGAGAAAGAAATGAGGCCGAACACAGCTAAATATGATGAGGGAGAAACATTTCCCGATGATGTTATGCAAAAAGCATTTGAAGTTGGATTTTTGACTTCGGAGATCCCGGAAGCCTATGGAGGCGGAGGGCTGTCCCATCTGGACCAGGCCATTGTGTGTGAAGAGCTGGCATGGGGTTGTGCCGGCTTGTATACCACCATAATGGCGAATGCACTTGCTGTGACCCCCATCATCATTGCAGGAACCGAAGAGCAAAAGAAAGAATTTTTAGTCCCCTTTACCAAAGAGATGACTCTGGGTTCCTTTTGCCTTACGGAAAGAGAAGCTGGCTCGGATGCAGGAGCTGTGAAGACAAAAGCAGAAAAAAAAGGTGATGAGTATATTCTGAATGGATCTAAATGCTTTATTACGAACGGCGGGGTTGCCAAGCTGTTTGTTGTTTTTGCCACTACAGACCCGGAAAAAGGGGCCCGTGGCATGAGTGCTTTTCTTGTTCCAAGTGATACTGAAGGAATCACTATAGGAAAAATAGAAAATAAAATGGGGCACAGGGCTTCGAACACAGCGGAGATATTCTTTGAGGATGTTAAAATTCCTGCAAAGAACCTTTTAGGAAAAGAAGGCAGAGGATTCATTGTTGCCATGAAGACTTTTGAAAGCAGCAGGCCTCCGGTAGGCGCCGGAGGAGTCGGAGTGGCCCGGGCAGCGCTGGAACATGCGGTTGAATATTCGAAATCCAGGTATCAGTTTGGAAAGCCTATCGCTCTGTTTCAGTACATAGCCTTCAAAATGGCACAAATGGCTGCAGATATAAACGCTGCCAGATTTTTAGTCTGGAATGCCGCCTGGCGCCTAGATAAAGGCCTTTCCATAGGAAAAGAATCAGCCATGGCCAAGATGTATGGTTCGGATGTGGCTATGAAAGTGACAAGTGAAGCTCTGGATATATTCGGCGGTTATGGATATATGAAGGATTATCCCATGGAGAAATTGATGAGGGATGCCAAATTACTGCAGATCTATGAGGGGACAAACGATATCCAGCGCTTGATTATAAGCAGGGAGGTCATAGGACCTTTGAAGTAGTATTTTTTAACTTAAGGCCTCATCCGGAAGATAGAAGCAGCGCCGATTAAGGGAGTGAGGTATTAATCTTCTTCAAAATACTCGGGAATAATTCCTGTTTTTTCGACTCCCGCGCCTTTGGCGATATCAATGACTTCCACGACTTTGCTGTAAGGAAGGGTTGCATTGGCTCTAATAAAGATGGTTTTGCTCTGTCTGGATTCATAGATTCTTCTCAATTCGCTTTGCAGCATGCTAAACTGCACGGCGTCTTTATTGATTAAAACTGTTCCATCTTTTTGTAAGGTAAGGACAATAAGACCCTGAGGGGTCGCGCTTGTATCCTGAGTGGTTTCTGGAAGCTGGACGTCTAATCCTTTTTGAAGGGTAGGGGTAAGCACGATGAAAATTATAAGGAGCACCAATAAGACGTCACATAAAGGGACAACATTAGGTTCTGCTTTTGCAGCCATAAAAACCTCCTAATCTACATTGTTAAGACGGTATTCTATAGTAATTAATTGGTGCTTGTCAATGTACACTTTAAAAAAGTTATGATGATTTTTCGATTTGACAGTATTTTCTGTAAAAAGGTATAGTAATGTCTCAATGGATAGGAAAGAAATAATCAAAAAAATCGAATCCATCAGAAAAAGCGTGGAACAGGACCAGTTTGAGATCATAACCAATAAAATATTAGAGAGAAAATTCCATTTGCATCATTCCAACCGGGATGTTATCACAAAAAAAATAATTGAGGGTTTGAGAAAAAGGATGATCAATGAGATAAGCCTTATTTTAGAACCTGTGTTTGAAAGGCAGAGGGAAATAAACTTAAGATTTTTAAAAGAAATAAGGCGTATAAAAGAACAGCTTGAATCCGGGAAAAGCTCTCTCACGGATGATGAAAAAAAAGTTAAATAAAGTTTATATGGGAATAAAAAAAAGACTAGTCCATTTACAAAGAGGAACGGATATAAAAACAATAGCGGTGTGTGCGGCACAGGTTCCTTTTTTTAAAGGAGGCGCAGAAGCCCATGTGAACGGACTTGTCAGAGAGTTGAAACTAAGAGGATATGAGACAGAACTTATAAATATTCCTTACAAGTGGTATCCCAGAGAACAATTGTTAAAAAGCATCCGAGTGTGGGAGATGCTTGATTTGACCGAGTCAAACGGAAAAAGGATAGATATGGTGATTTCAACTAAATTTCCATCTTATTTTGTCAGACACCCTCAAAAGGTCTTATGGCTGATCCATCAATACAGGCAGGCCTATGATTTGTTCGATACTTCTTTTTCTGGCTTTGATCCCCATAAGAAGCAGGATGTGAAATTCAGGGATATGATTATCAGAATGGACAACAAGGTGCTAAAGACATATGACCGCATATACACTAATGCCAAAAATACGGGGAAAAGATTGAAGAAGTTCAATCATATTGATTCATCACCTCTTTACCATCCTCCCAGTCTGGCCGGGAGGTATTTATGTTCTGGATACGGGGATTATGTGCTTTCTGTAGGGAGACTGGATAAACTTAAAAGAATCGATTTATTGTTGAAAGCATTGAACTATTGTGATAAGAAAATCCGGTGTAAGATAGCCGGTACAGGTCCGGAACTCGATGATTTAAAGAAAGAAGCGGAAAAACTGGGAGTATCCGAGAGAGCGGAATTCCTGGGTTATGTCAGTGATGAAGAGCTTATCAAACTTTATTCAGAATGCAGGCTGGTTTATTTTGCTCCCAGGGATGAGGATTACGGTTACATCACACTGGAAGCCTTTCTTTCCAGGAAGCCTGTTATAACCGCATTTGATTCCGGAGGGCCCCTGGAATTTGTTGAAAATGGGAAGAACGGTCTTCTCTTTGAGTCATCAGATGAAAAGGAATTAGCAAAAAAAATGGAAGGATTGTTTTTCAACAAACAAAAATGTAAGATTTTTGGCGAACTAGGTTATAAAAAGGTCAAGGATATCAGCTGGGATAACGTAATCAGGACCTTAGTCCATGGTGAGTAAAATGAGGATTGCTTATTTTTCTCCATTGAATCCTGTAAAATCAGGGATTTCTGACTATTCCGAAGAGATCCTTCCTTTTCTTTCAGAATATTTTGATATAGACCTTTTCATTGACCCTGCCTGGAAACCCGAAAACAGTAAAATTAAAAACGAATTCAATATCATTCCGTTTGATGCCGGTTCCTTTGATTACTCTCATTATGACGAAGTCATTTACCATATGGGAAATGATTATAAGGCCCATCGCTGCATTTATGACAGTTTGAGAAGATATCCGGGAATTGTTGTCTTGCATGACTTTGTGCTGCAGGGATTTTATGCTGAAAGATATGATGAGACAGGTGACCTCGATCCGTACAGAAAGCTGCTGGAAAAACACTACGGAGAGAGGGGAGCCCATATTGCGGAAAGGATCAGACTCAAGCTGCCGGATCAGATATGGGAATCTGAAAAGGCCCTGGAATATCCTTTGAATGAAGAGGTGCTTGATGCAGCAAAAGCGGTTGTGGTGCATTCCGATTTTGTCAAGGAAAGGGTAAGGTCAAAAACAGACAAACCGGTCATAAAGATCAATCATCACGGACACATCAACAAAGATTTTGACGCAGAGCGAACCAGAAATGATTTTGGAATAGGGAAAGATGATATACTCATCTGTTCTGCAGGTTATATCAACAAGAATAAAAGATATGCAAGCATTTTATCAGCTTTGTCAGGGATCGAAGAGTTTCCGTTTAAATATTTGATAGCTGGCAAGGACAGGGGGGGACTTCTGGAAAATTATATGAAAGGCAATGAGCCCTCTATCATAAAATTGGGGCATCTCCCCATTGGAAAACTTGAAGAAATAATCAATGCCTCTGATATTTGTATCAATCTCAGATACCCGACTATGGGAGAGAGCTCTGGCTCGCTGTTGAGGATGATGGGTTATGGCAAACCGACTTTAATCACGGATTACGGTTCTTATGCGGAGTTCCCGGATTACTGCGCTGTAAAAATTTTTCCTGATATCGATGAAGTAGAGATGATTAAAAGGTCGGTCACAGCGCTCGCTCTAGATGCAGATTTCAGGATTTCTTTGGGTCAGGAGGCGAAGAATTTCGTGGAGAAAGAATGTGATATTCAGAAGTGTGCCCGCGAATATGCCGGATTCATAAAATCTCTATCAAATAAAAAGAGTTGAACATCATGCAAAAAACGCCAGAAACATTCGAGCGGGCTCTTAAGGAGCTCAAGAAGGAAATTCGCAGGGAGAGGGAAAATATCGGGAAGATGGAGGACCTGATAAAGAAGGAAGCGGAAAGAGGGCCCGGGATATGGGAATATGATTTTGATGAGCTGGAATCTGAGATTTGGAAAAAGCATGCCGGTATAGAGAAGAAGATAAAGGAATTGTCAGAGAAGATTTCGGAGTGTTCAGGAAAGGGGCTGAGAGATATATTTCGTTTTTTTAGAAATTTAAGGGGAAATTTGATAAGACAGAATGTGATCAACCAGGAAGTCATATCTTTTTACCTAGCTATGATGCTGAGTCTGCAAAAAATCAAAGACAGACTCAACGCTCTTGAATTTAAAGTAAGTAAGTTAAACAGAGAAAAAGATGAATTGATAAGCGATATGGAAGAATATAAATCCGGATTGAGGAAAAAACAGGATGGAAAAGCCGGTGAATGATTTTAAGATACTATTCGATCACGTTGATAGAGACAATCCGGAAGAGAGCATAAGAAAGATTTCCCGTGATCTTGAAAGGATAAAAAAAAACAAAGGCATACAGGCGTCTTATAATGATTTGCTGCGACTTGAGGTTGTCCTTGGCATAAGGAAACCAAGTGTTGCTGTTTATGATAATGCCCTTCATTTTATCGGGGGAGCACAGAAGTACGGCTGCACCATAGCCCATTCATTACAGGAAATTTGTGATGTGACGCTCATATCTCACAAAAAAGTTACGCTGAGTCAACTTCAGGAATGGTACGGATTGGATTTGAATAAATGCATGACTAAAGTCATTAAAATCCCCTTTTTTGAGGCACGGAAACAAGAAAAAAGCACCTTTGATGCCGGAGAGGTTGACCTTAAAGGAGAAAATCCCTTTCATGTGGTGAGTATAGAGAGTGGGAAGTATGATATTTTCATCAACAACTGTATGTTGGAAATGGTGTATCCTTTGTCGAACATATCAGAATTTATTTGTCACTTTCCCGAAAGAGAAAGGTCCCGTTTTTTTCATGCTGATAAATACTCACATATTATCTGCAACAGCCGGTATACTGGCGAATGGGTAAGCAGGAAATGGGATCTCAAACCCCATGAAATACTCTATCCTCCAGTGGATATGATGGATTCAGGCGAAGACGTAAAAAAAGAGAAAATAATTTTATCAGTGTCGCGGTTTGAGCTGAGCGGGAAGAAACAGCAGTTGGAAATGATTCAAATATTTGAGAGAATGCTCTACAGGTATCCGGAAAAAACAGAGGGATGGAAAATAATCATTGCGGGGGGAAGTGTTGACGGGAATCCTTACCTTGAGAGGATAAGAAAAGCCTCTCGGTCACTACCGGAAGAAAGGATTGATTTAAAAGTTGATATTTCATTGAGTGAGCTCAAAGAACTGTATAGAAGAGCGAGTATTTTCTGGCATCTGGCCGGTCTTGAGCAAATAGATCCGGAGAGAGAGGAACATTTTGGGATGACCACGGTAGAAGCCATGCAAAACAGATGCGCCTCTGTTGTCTATAGAGGAGGAGGCCAGAAGGAAATCATAGAGGACAGGGTGAGCGGCCTGTTTTTTAATACACGGGATGAGCTGATAAATCGAACTCTGGAACTTATGGATTCATCGTCATTAAGGGAAGAGATAGGGAGAAAGGCCTATAAGAGGGGCAAAGAGTTTGTAAAAAAGAATTTTATTCGCAAAGTAAAAAAACATTTTGATGAAATATTGAAGGGGTATTGTTCTGTCAGATAATTTATCATGTCAGCTGAGGGTTTCCAAGGCTTTTTTATTGTCAGTGGTCTTAAAAACAAGGATTGCTTTTCCTAATGAAGCTGAGGAGCCGTAGCAGTAATCTATATCAATGACAGCATTGCCTAAAAGGGCTCCTATTTCCGCACCTGATCCGATTCTGTCGTCAATAAGCACAGTCACAACATCATTCGTTTTAACTTTATATCCTATGACTTCTAAACATTTCTTTGCTTTTTCATGATCTGATGTGACAAGGTGAAACACACCGTTATTTTTTTCAGAGTAAGCACAGAGCGCTTTGAGGTTGACGAAGGCATTCGCCAGTGTTCCAAGTACACGGCCCAGTATTCCGGGTTCATTTGGAGCGGTAACAGTCAGTTCCTTTTCCATTTTTACGTTATGCACTTTTATTTCTCCTTTAAAAATAAAAATTATACCAGAATATGAATATAAAACACAACCTGGAGTCCTTGGTCATTCATAAAATATGGCTGCATATGGCTGCATAAAGTAAAATTATTACATGTACTAACGTAAAAAGTATGTTCTTAATGAATTAAGAATGATAAGAGAGCCGATCATGGTAAATATGTTGGAAACGCAACCATATTTTATGAATGACCAGGATCACCCACAGACGGGGGGAGTTACGCAGCAGCTCAGCCACTGGAGTGCTTTCATTGATACCGAAAGATTTAGGGATTATCAGATATATCGTTGATGCGTTTATTAATTATTGATATAATCAGTGCGAAATATTATTGTTTTCCCTTGACAAAAGAGATGTAAATCTATGAAAATTGTTTTCAAGGGATTTAAAGATAGTATCCATTCATAGTAAGGAGGAAAGAATGAAGGTAAAAAGAGTATTGGTTTTATTCACCCTGGTGATGTTTCTCATATCATCTTTATCTTTTGCAGAAACCAAAAAATTGGAGGAGATCGGACGGTATACCTTTGTCCGGATAAAGGGAGAGGTCCCGACTCAGGAGGTTATGAAAACACTTCTGGAAAGGTATAAAGCTGATATCAAATACGGATTTGACCTGGCAGGTTATGGGGATGTGTATTTTGCCTTTCTGGAACAGATTGAAACGCAGTCTTTTGAGGAGGCCTCACTGCCTATAGGTCAGAAATTTATGTGGATGTTGTTTCGTTCCCATGAAAAAGTAAAAATAGTCGAAGATCTTGAATGGGCAGGGAAGGAACCCCTTCCGGTTTTTGTGTTCAATGTGATAAAAGATCACAAACAATATACATTCGTTATGCCTAGGCCGTGCGGAAACATTTCTCTACTCGGTGTGGAGAGAGCCAAGGAAGTGCCTATTTGTGATATTGTCGTCGATCCGGAGAAAGCAAATATTAATGATCCTATTACAGTGGATATGAGCGGTTCTGAAAATGCGGAAAAGATGGTTATCGAGGTCTATAATTCGGAAGGAATAAAATTAAGCACACAGACTCTTACTAAGGATTCGCCGAAATGGCAGACCCAGTTTGGCGAGCCCGGTAAGTATGATTTCAAGCCTGTCGTTTATAATTATTATGACGAAGCCTCATCAAATCCTTGCGAAGCCTCTGTTTACATAAACTTTCCTCCCGCATGTAAGTTGGTCGTGACACCGGATGTCATAAAGGAAGGAGAAATGGTTACTCTGGATGCTTCCGGATCTGAGGACCCAGACGGAACTCTGGAAAGAGCCGTATTTGAGATATCAGATGAGGTCGGAAATGTCATTGCTGAGAAAACACTTACAGAGAAACCTTATATCTGGGAATATACAGTCGAAGAAGCTGGGATGTATTCAGCTACAGTTGCGGTTTATGATGATTTTGGTGCGGTCTCAGGTCCTTGCGATGCCCAGTTTGAAGTTAAGAAACAGAAATTCTTTTTCCTTGCTGAGGCTGGAGGTCTGGTTGCTAAAGGTACTTACACGGGATATGCCTTTGGAAGAATTGGATTCATGTACAAATTTGTTCCGGACAAGTTCAGCTTTGTGCTGTCCGGAGGCGGGGCTTATCCTTTGGTCAGCAATGATCTGTGGAAGCCTTTCTTTATGGCGAATGCTGTTGTAAACGCACATATGGCGCCCGCCTTTATCGGGGCTGGCTTAGGATACAGTACCAAGGAACAGGATTCCAGAGGATCCGGTCTTGATTTGGTTGGAAACCTTGGAGTCGATGTGTTTGCTAATGGCTCGATCTTTTTCGAAGGAAGGATTCCGATCACCGGTGAAAACAGAGAAGTATCCGAGACACACAAACTTCTGCTTGGATTCAGATTGATATTCTAAGTAAAGATAAAGGATAGAATTTTAAAGGCCGAGGAAAAAACCTCGGCCTTTTTTCTTGTGATTTTTTTTTCTGATAAAATAAAAATACTGAGGAAAAAATGAGAATAGCACTTATAGGAGCTGATGGGCAGCTTGGTTCTGACTTGTTAGAAGTACTAAAGAAGAAAGACTTATTCCCTCTCTATTACCCTGAATTTGACGTAACAGATAAGGAGAGAATGAAACAGAAACTTGAGTCCATAAAGCCGGATACAATCATCAACACATCTGCATTCAATAATGTCGATGCGGGTGAAGAGAGAATAAAGGAAGCATTTGAGGTCAATAGTTTTGCCGTCAGAGACCTATCTTTTATCAGCCTGCGGCTGGGAGCTGCGCTTATGCACTTCAGCTCTGATTATGTTTTTGACGGCTTTAAAAAGAGCCCTTATCATGAAGCGGATAAACCCAATCCCTTAAATGTCTACGGTGTTTCCAAACTGACTGGAGAATATTTCATACAGAATATTATGGAAAAATACTACATTATCAGAACAAGTGGTTTGTATGGAGAAGCTGGATGCAAAGGAAAAGATTATAACTTTGTAGACTTAATGGTCCAAAAAGCAGAAAAAGATGAAGATACAAGGATCATTGATGACCAGTACACGAGTCCGACATGGACCTTTGAACTGGCTGAAAGAATAAGGGATTTATTAAATGGGGGGAAATATGGATTGTACCATATGTCTTCCGAAGGGGAGTGCACATGGTTTCAATTCGCTGACAAGATATTTTCCTTATTAGGAAAAAGGCCCCCAGTGACACCCGTTGATGCAAAGAGCTATGGAGCGCGGGCCAAACGGCCTCTTTACTCAGTTTTGGAAAACAGGGCGTTAAAGGAAATCGGCATCAGAGATTTTTCGAACTGGGAAGGGGCATTGAAAAGATACATGAAGAAAAAAGGGTATATTTAACCTAAACTATTTATGGTAAGAAGAACGGGGAGTCATTTCATTTTATCGAATATATCATCCGGAAGCGTCGTGGCTTTAGCGTTTTTGTCTGTTGCCACATGAACCGTGTATCCTTTGGCTGCAAGGTGCTTTTTTGTTATTGAGAAGACTTCATAATCAAAGATAAATTTTTTTCGGGATGCCTCTCTGAGATAGACACGGATTAAAATCTCTTCATCATATCTTAAAGGTTTCTTGTATCTGCAGAAAGACTCAACTACCATAAGATAATAACCTTTTTTTTCAATGTTTTTATAAGAGATCCCTTTTCTTCTACAAAACTCGGTCCTTCCAATTTCAAACCATTCAAAGTAGTTTTTATTATGAGCGACTTGCATTTTATCTGTTTCAGAATAGCGGACCCTTTCTTTTGTTTCTATAAAAGGTTTGTTCTTAAAAGAGGAAGGTCCTGTATTAGAAGGATTTTCCGAGTTTTGAGATTTCATCTTTATAATATTTCCGGAATAAGATCTCCCATTCTCTGCTGCCTTCTTTTATTGCCTTTTTTTGGGATTCTATTTTTTTAATAGCGTTTTTTTCCAGCAGTTCATAGAGTTTTAGCTCGTTCTCTATGCTTTTCACAATGGACAGCCTGATTTCGTTAGGTTCTTCAAGGAATTCCACTTTGTCGTTTTCGAAAATAGACTCCATTATGACCCGGGAAAGATAGTTAATTTTTTCTCTTGATAATTTTACGCTCACAGGACTATGTTCTTTTCCTTTGCTAATTTGCTTTTGATCATGCGAAACATCGTTTGATATTCGATGTTTTCACTGCGGATTTTTTCTCTGTGTTTGTTCAGTATTTGCCTTACTTCCTGGTCTAGTTTTTCTTCTGTCTGGAACTCATCGGTTATGAGATCCTGCACAAATTCGACCATGAAATTTTTATCTTTTGTTTTAATTTTATTGTCATTGATCAAATTTTTTACAATGGAAAATCCCATATGTTCGATTTCACTCCGGCTTAATCTCATAACCTATCTAAAATACAATATATG
>JAGGYH010000083.1 GCA_021162615.1 Candidatus Aminicenantota bacterium | reverse complement strand
TTTTCTTCTTTATTTTTATACCGAGCCATTATTGAAGCGGTCTGAAAAGCTTTTAGCGCTTCATCATAAATCCCGTTCTTATAGAATTTTTCAGCCTGTAAGAATACAGAATCAAACCAATTATACTGTGTGATGTTCTGATAATATGGAGTGAAAAAGATAATAGGGTGAGAGCGCAAGAGGGAGGTTATTGAAGAAAATATAAACAGAAATAAGCACGTCCTTTTTAAATACCCCATCTGTGAATAATATTGAATGCGAATCATCCCCTCATGTCAAGCCCTATGTTTTCCTCAATCCAATAAATTTTAAAAAAAATTAAAAAACACTCTACAAATCCTGAATTTAATGTGCTATAATGCCTATGATTTGTGTTGTGCTGGCTGGGCATGAATCCCCCTCTTATTACCCCCTTTTGCTTATATTCCCCTTACAGCCAGCACCCTTTCTTCACAGGAGGCACCTGCTTTTTAATAAGCATATCATTTGACGCTGGAGCGGTTCTGAATTTCTCACAATCATCCAATATTTTTTGTTTTTCTGGAACAGCAAGAAGCGCATTGATTTTTTTCTCTCCGTAAAATAACATTTGGTTTTACGATTCCATAAGGAGCAGAGGAAAATGAAAAAAATACATTTCGGGCTCTTATCTCTTTTTGTGGTCTTTGCTTTTCTGTGGCCGGCACAAAGGCCCAGGGTTAGAGAGGCGGGTATCGAACCGGGCGTATTCACACCGGGCAAGTGGAACGCCATCACTGATGTCAAAGGAGTCAGAGTGGGGCATGTCACTCTGATCGAGGGGGATAATATCAGAACAGGCGTCACAGCCGTCCTTCCCCATGGCGGGAACATCTTCCAGGATAAAGTGCCGGCGGCCGTATATGCGGCCAACGGATTCGGCAAACTCACGGGATGGACACAGGTAGAGGAGCTGGGTTCTCTGGAGACTCCGGTGGTTCTGACCAACACACTGAGCGTGCCCGCGGCTGCGGATGCGGTCATCGACTATATGCTTTCTTATCCCGGAAACGAGAGAGTGTTTTCCGTGAATCCGGTGGTGGGAGAGACAAACGACGGATACCTCAATGACATAAGGGGAAGGCATGTGACAAAAAAGCATGTGCTGAGCGCCATTGAAAAAGCGGCCTCAGGCCCTGTGGAAGAAGGGTGCGTGGGCGCGGGCACAGGGACGTCGTGTTTCGGATTTAAGGGGGGCATAGGCACCTCATCCAGAAAGCTCCCCGCGTCTCTGGGAGGATACACGGTGGGCGTTCTGGTGCAGACCAATCACGGAGGCGTGCTCAACATAAACGGATTCCCTGCGGGGGAAGAGCTGGGGAATTATGCCTACAAACGGTTTCTGGATGCGGAAGAAGAAGGCTCGTGCATGGTGGTCGTGGCCACAGACGCCCCTCTTCTGGCGCGGAACCTCAAAAGGCTCGCCAAAAGAGCGCTTCTCGGGATAGCGCGCACAGGGGGGTATTATTCGAACGGAAGCGGAGACTATGCTGTTGCGTTTTCAACCGCGGAAGAGGTCAGGATCCCCTACAGGCCGGAAGGGGCGCTCGAGACATATGAGGTGGTCCCCGACAGGATGATGTCCCCTCTTTTCCTGGCAGCTGCTGAAGCGTGCGAAGAAGCGATTCTCAACTCCCTTTTCAAGGCAGAGGCCATGAAGGGAAAAGACGGGCATTCGGAGGAAGCCCTCCCTGTTGCGAAGATACTGGAGATGATGAAAAACTACCGTTTTTTTCGTTGACAGGGATTGTCCGTGATGACAGATTAGAGCCTAAAATTCAGCATGCGGTTGTCAGTTATCACTAATTGGATTTTCGGATTCTAAAAAATGAATTATATACGGAGGGAAAATGAGCAAAAAAAAGGTTTGGAATTTTATCGCCCTTCTCAGTGCTGTACTCCTTATTCTGCCCGGCGATTCTCTGGCAGATGAGTCCGCCCAGCTCACTCAGGGCCAGGCAAATCCCTACAAGGTTAAGTTCGGCTTAAGGCTTACGGGGGGCGCATCTCTGCTCATGCGCAACGATTTCAATGACCATCTGCAGGGACTAAATGACTTTCATGACGAGAGCTCATACTTCACACTGGACTCTGAGTTCGAACTAATCAAAATGGGGATGGACTTCGGCGGGGAGATCCTCATCAATTTCATGCCCCATTTCAGCCTCGGTATCGGAGCCGGGTATATTGGGGCAGAAAAAGAGACCTTTACGGAATATAAATACTGGACTGTTGATGCAGAGATGACGTACCACCCAAGATTTTCCGTCATCCCCATCACTCTAAGCTTTTATTATGGGATCCCCTTGGGAAGCTCTATGGAGGTTGTGCTCAACGCCGGCATCGGCTATTACATTGGAACCGTGAATATCGATTCCTATTATAAGGATGTGTCTAGCGGCTATTTGTCCGAAGAAGAAGAGACCTGGAGCGCCAAGTCCAATGCTTTCGGGTTCCACGGAGGGATTGACCTTGAATTCGGCATTGCACCTAATTTAGCGCTAGTTTTGGGAGCCAAAGGAAGGTATGCCAACCTGACCGACCTGACCGGCGACCTGGAGTGGGAAATCGATACAAACTATGGGTATTCGGATTTAGGGACAGAAAGAGACCTGACTCTCTGGTTCGGTGACTATGAATACACCACAGAAAAATATCCGCGATTGTATCTTTCAGAGGATAAACCCTCATCATCCTGGTGGTCTGACGTGCGCAAAGCAGAGGTGAATCTCAGCGGGATTGTGTTCCAGGCCGGGATAAAAGTTGCTTTTTAACACAGAAAGCCCGGATAAATCTCATACAGGTGCTTTCTGCTTTTATAAAAAGGAGAAACCCGGCCTTTTAATCACAAACAACAATTTACCGATATCTTTTTTTATTTGATTTTTAGACTCAATCTCTATATATATTAAGAGAAAGACCCACCGCATATTTAGCAGGAAGCAGTATGGAAAAAGAAGAAAACCAGCGGAAAGAAAGCGAGGAGATGTTCCGCTGTCTATCTGAGGCCTCCTTTGAGGGGATCGTCCTGCATGAAAAAGGAAAAATACTGGCTGCGAATAGGGCTTTCGCTGAAATGTTCGGATATGACCTGAAAGAAATCACAGGCATGAATGTGGTGGAATTAGCTGCGCCTGAATGGAAGGACGTGGTCAAAAAAAATGTGCTTTTGGGCAGGGAAGACCCTTATGAAGCCGAAGGATTGAGGAAGGATGGGTCCATCTTCCCAGCTGAACTCCGCGGAAAGCAAGTAAAATACAAAGGCAGGGAGGCCAGGGTCACAGCTGTCAGAGACCTAACTGCACAAAAAAAGGCAGAGCAGGCTTTAAAAGAAAGTGAAGAAAAATATTCTCTGGTCGTGGAGAAAAGCAACAATGCCATCATCCTCCACCGTGACGGAATCATCAAGTTTGCAAACTCTACGACATCCCAGTATACAGGTGTGCCCCCCAGTGAATTAACCGGGAAAAAAATAACAGATTTTGTCCACCCCGATTATAAAAAGACCGTCCGGGATAACTTTAACAAAAGGAAAGCCGGAAAAGAAGTCAAGAATGTCTACGAAATCGCAATTGTAAGAAAAGACGGCCCCGTTTTTCCTGCTGAAATCAATGTCTCCCTTGTCAAATATCAAGGAGAACCGGCCGGGCTTGTGTTTATAAGGGATATCAGCGACCGTAAAAAAGCAGAGGAAAGAATAAAGAAATCCCTGGAGGAAAAAGAAGTCCTTTTAAAAGAGATCCACCACAGAGTCAAAAACAATATGCAGGTCATCTCCAGCCTTATCAACATTCAGGCAATGCGCATCAAGGATAAAAAAACACAGGAGATATTCAGGGACACCAGAAACAGGGTCATGTCAATGGCTCTTGTGCATGAAAGGCTTTACCGCTCAGAAGACCTGGCGGGAATTGATTTCAAAATGTATATAGAGCGGATGTCAGTCCATCTTATGAGCTATTACCAGGAAGCGTCACAAAATATCGAATTAAAAACAGATGTAAAGGACATCTTCCTTGACATCACCAAAGCAATGCCTTTGGGGCTTATAACAAATGAGTTGATAACCAACTCTTTAAAACATGCTTTTCCAAAAAGCAAAAAAGGGAAGATAACCATAGAGTTTTATAAAAAAGGAAAAATATTCCACTTGAACATTGGAGACAACGGCATAGGATTTCCTAAGGACCTGGATTTCAGGAAAGCGGAATCAATGGGCATGGATCTTGTGAATTCCCTGGTAAGGCAGATAAACGGAAGCATACAGCTTTCCAGGGACAAAGGCACTCTTTTCAAGATTTCCTTTAAAGAATAACCTCCCTCAGATAACCAGAGCGAACTTTGTGTCCTTCTTCTTTTGCATTAAATTTCCCCGGGGAAACATCCATGAAAATAGAATTAACTTTAAATTTTTCCGCTTCTCATGTATATTTGTTCACTTGTATTGAAATCTTCACAGAATGATAAACTCCATATATGAGAAAAACGCCATGGAATCTGAAGAACATATGACCAAAGGGGTAAAAATCCTTTTGGGCGACCCTAAAAAAGCCATTTTAAAGCTTTCCGCACCCATGATGCTGGCCATGCTTCTTCAGGCTGTTTATAACATTGCGGACGGTATCTGGGTGGCCGGACTGGGAGCCGACCAATTGGCTGCCGTGGGACTCTTCTTCCCGTTTTTCATGATCATTGTCGCGCTGGGAGCTGGAATCGGAGTGGGAGGAAGCTCAGCGGTTTCCCGGAGAATCGGAGAGAGAAACAAGAAAGCCGCTGATTACACGGCGGCTCATACCATTGTATTTGCCATAGGTCTTTCACTGGTCATCAGTATGGGGGCCCTCCCTTTTACCGGAGAACTTTTCCGCTCTCTGTCTGGGAACGGGGAAGTGGGGCGCATGGCCGCCAATTATGCCCGCATCCTTTTTGCAGGGACTTTCATCCTTGTTTTCTCTCATATCGCGAATGCGCTTCTCAGAGGAGAGGGAGCTGCAAAGAAATCCATGTACGGATTAGCCCTTGGTTCCTGCTTGAACATCGTGCTTGATCCCTTATTCATATATGGATTTAAACTGGGAGTGGCGGGCGCTGCCTGGGCTACTCTGATATCTATCGCCATATCCGCTGTTTTGTTCTTTTACTGGCTTTTTATCCAGAAAAAAACATACCTCAGAATCACTTTCCATGATTTCAAACCGGATATGAAAATATTGAGAGAGATCCTCTCGGTCGGCTTCCCCTCATCCCTGGCTCAGCTTTCCATGTCAGCAGCCATGATCGTGCTGAATATCGTGGTCATCCAAGCCGGAGGAACAGACGGAGTGGCTGTTTTTACAAGCGGGTGGCGTATCGTCATGGTTGGAACAATCCCTCTTATGGGAATGGCTACAGGGGTGGTCTCTGTAACAGGGGCTGCGTTCGGGGCTCAAAACAAAGAAAAACTGAAAACATCCTTTTTGTATGCGGTTAAAATCGGAGTGCTCATCGAACTGGGAATCGGAATCCTTGTGGCTCTTTTCGCCGGTCATATAAGCTATATTTTCAGCTATTCCGAAAAAGCTTCCCGTATCCAAGATGATCTTATTAATTTTCTTAGGATCACCGCGATATTTTACCCTACGGTTCCCCTGGGCATGCTCACTTCTGCCATGTTCCGAGGCATAGGAAAAGGCACCCGCTCTCTGATTGTGACCATCCTTCGGACCATTATCCTTCAGGTTCCCATGTGCTATCTTCTCGGCATCACTTTTGGGCTCGGCCTCAACGGTGTTTGGACGGGAATCGTTGCCGGGAATGTGGCAGCGGTCGGGATTACCTTTCCCTGGGGAAAATATACGGTCGAACACGTGATAAAAAAAAGGGCAGCCTTAGAGAATGAAGCTGCCCTTTAGAATTTCCATTACCTGGCTTTTCTCAGCAGGATATCCCCTTCGTTGCTGCTGAACACATAAACAGGACCGCCTCCGTTTATTCTGGCGTAGATGTACCTGTTGAAAGCGATATCAAAATACTCTCCCCGGGCAAAGTCTCTTGCTTCCCTGATACTGACTTTTAAATCTCCAATGGATTTTTCCGGAATCACCACCGGAACCTCAGGGGGATTGGGAGGAGTGCGGTAATAAAAGCTTCTTAAATTTTCTCTCTTCAGGTTTTTCAGTTTATCCGAGTCAAAATCAAATCCTTCGTCCGGATTACGGACGATCTGGAGGTCAAAGTCAGTGTACACCTCGCCCTGGCGTGACTTCATTTTGAGGTTGGCTTTGGTGTCTGCGGGAAGAGTGATATCTATATCCCCCTCCCAGGAGGTGAAAGACATGGGAAGGTCCGGAGACACGCTCTTGAACACAGCCTTTATCTCTCCGTTATAAGCATGGGCCACCACCGCACTGGAGATCCCGGTCAAATCGATATTTCCCTCGTGATTGGTGACTTCAATTTCTCCGTTAACATTTTCAACCTTAACATCTCCGTTCTCACGAGCGCTGATGCTTACGGAAGTGGCATAAGGCACTCTGACAGAGATGTCCACCGTCTGCTTATAAGAACTCACGCTGATGCGCATCACATTCTCGTCTTCCATGACTCTGAGCCCTGTTGAGTCAATCTGGACAAGTTTCAGTCCTTTGGCTTTTTCATTTCTTTCGATCTCTTCGTCTGTCACCAGCTTCTCTCTCACCCTGGCTTCTACCATGACCTCTTTCCCGTTATATCCTGTAACAGTGATGCTTCCGTGCTGCACCCCTACTTTGACCAGCCCCGGTTCATCCGGATTGGAAAAAGGGACCGTGGCTTTGTCCGCGGCTTTTTCCTGGGCACAAAGAAAACCTCCTGCCATAAGGATGACAAGTGCAATCCCTAAAAATTGAATATTTTTTTTGATTGTTTTTTTCATTTTTTTTCTCCTTTGCTTTTTTTCTATCTATGATTGATCCCCTTTTTCACAGAACTTCTCTCCTCTAAAAACTCAACCTTTGAATTCCCTTTTCGGCCCTGTCTTTTATTTCAGGATTTAAATCCTCTTGCTCCAGCAGGCTTTTCAGGGCATCCACTGCTCTTCTTTCCCGGATGCTCACCATAAGGTCAATGAGTGCTGCCTGAACCATGGGCGAAGACTGTCTGGATAAGGAATCGATCAATCCCTTCTTGACCTTGGGATGATCATGGAAGAGATACAGAGCCTCCACAGCAGCCAGCCGGACATTCACACTCGGGTCTGAGTTGAGCGTTGAGAGCAGTTTATCCAGGAGCTTGTCATCCGGATCGACCAAAGTGTAGCTCATGTTTATCCCCTGAAGCCTTTCACTGGCCGAGCCCTGGTCAATGAGGGATGCAGCCAGAGTCTGCCTCATAGTCTGGACCTCATCCGCCAGCGCTGTGTTTACGGTTTCCTGCTGAGGGATAACGGTCCACACATTTCCGATGACCAATCCCAGTACAAGCATTCCCAGTGTCAGGGCAAACTGAAAGACCGGTTTCCGGGGCCACAGATTCTTAAGACGGGAGAAAAGGCCTTCCCTTTCTTTTCTGATTTTTTCTTCTTCTGCCAGCTTATATGTCTCCAGCATACTGTAAAACCTGGTGCGGAGCCGGTCACCGGGCCTTTCCTCTTTAAGAACGCCCAGCTTCGTCCAGATTTCAGTCAGCGACTCAAGCTCCCTGCGGCAATCGCTGCATTCGGCCACATGAGCTCGGATTTCTTCGCTTTCCTTTTCTGAAAGCTGACCGGTCAGATACTCTACAAACCTTTCCTGTATATTGCTGCATGTCATGACGGCACACCTCCCTGCAGCTCAAGATAAATTTCTCCGAGCTGCTTGACAGCTCTGTGAATACTGGCTTTTATGGTCCCTTCCCTGCACCCAAAAAGCTCTGCGATCTCCTTATACTTCATATCCTGAAAACGGCTCAGTATCAGAGCTTCCCTTTTCTTCACGGGAAGTTGAGAGAGAGCTTTTTGGATAAGTTCCTTATCCTTTTTTTGTTCGAGAGCATGCATGGGGGAATCCTCTTCGCTTTCAGGCTCTTCGAACTGGTCCTCCAAATTATATGTCCCTTTGTTTTTTCGCAAATGATCCACATGCACATTTCTTGCGACCCGATACATCCACACCGTGAACCTCCCTTTTCCTTCATAAGAGGAACGGTACTTGAGAATGCGTATAAACACGTCCTGCACCAGGTCTTCACTCAGGTCGTGGGACCCGGTCAAGCGTAAGAAAAAGTTAAAAATCTTCACATGATGTCTCTCAAATAAAATAGCTAACTTTTCAACCTGTCCGTCTCGTACATTTTCCATAATATCGCTGTCTGATAAAGATTCCATTCTGTTTGTCCTTTATTCAGCTGTCAATTATATAGACTTCATTATACGTAAAAGGTTACAAAATAATTCAGTTTTTTCACGGTTGCTTTTTTCGGTACAGTTTGTATATTATCATAACTAAACCAAGCTATTTATGATAAAGATGACTTCTTTCTTAGTGCCTAAAACAGAGGACCCATTATGAAAAAAATCTCCGTGTTCTTTTTATTCCTGTTCATTCCGTCCTTCCTGTTCTCCTCTGCACAAAAATTTATTCGATTCGAACATATTCTTCCTCATTATAATACGGTTCCTATCTCTGTTGTCTCCAGTATCATGCAGGACAGAGAAGGCTTTCTGTGGTTTGGAACAAACGAAGGGTTAGCAAAGTACGATGGGTACCGTTTCACTCTTTTCGCTTTTCCTCAGTCCGGACAAGAATCCTCTGTTCGGCCTGCCTCAGTCTTTCCCATAATAGAGGACAGCAATGGAGATATCTGGTTCGGGACCAACGGGTACGGGCTTTTTCATTTTTCCAAAGAAAATGAAGAATTCTCCCAATTCATTCATGACCCTGAAAATCCTGTTAGCATAGCCGGAAACACCATTCTTTCCTTAAAGGAAGATAAAAGCGGCGGTCTGTATATCGGAACCCGGCATAACGGGCTCTACCGCTATGAGAAACAAAACAACACATTCACCAGGATATCCTTAGGAGAGAATGTTGAGACCATATGGGTCCTTCTTATAGACAGCCAGAACCATATCTGGGCCGGAACTCAAGAGTCGGGCCTGTTTCGATTTGATCCTGAGACCCGGAAGATCCAGAATTACAAACACGACACCGCCAACCCGAACAGTATCGGAAGCAACACGGTCTGGTCGATTTTTCAGGACAGACAAGGGGCGATCTGGGTGGGCACAAAAAACGGGGGGTTGAACCGGTTTGATGAGGAAAGTGAGGGATTTACTTCCTATTTTGGAAACGGATTGGAGATCAACGACCTTCGTTATTCAAATATCATTTCCCTATGCGAAGACAGTGCAGGAAACATCTGGGCCGGAACCCAGGGGGACGGCTTGAGGATATTTGATAAAAAAATCGAACGGTGTACAGCTTACAAACACATCCCTAATGACCCGGATTCACTCAGCGGCAATTATATCAATGCCCTTTATCAGGATTCATCCGGCATCATGTGGGTCGCGACCCAAAGAGGAGGCATCAACAAATCTCTTAACAATCAGGTAAAATTCAAACACTTCAAGCACAATCCTTACAATCCGCAAAGCATCTGTGACAGCGACGTCCGTTCTGTTTATAAAAAAAAATCAGGGTATCTCTGGATAGGGACCAGCGTGGGGCTGGACAGGATTGACGAAAAAAATGGTTTGATTACTCATTTCATACATGACCCTGATGATGATACAAGCATCAGTGCGGGCGCTGTGCAGGCTGTCATTGAAGATGAAGAGGGGGTGGTATGGGCAGGCATGGACAAAACAGGGCTTAATCGGCTTGATCCCAGAACAGGGGTCTTCACTCATTACACTTATAGAGAGGATTCGAAAAACAGCCTATCCCACAATAAGGTCAATGTGATCCGCCAGGATAGATATGACAAAGATATCCTGTGGATCGGCACACAAAACGGACTCAATAAATTCAACAAAAAAACAGCAGATTTCACCCGGTTTTTCTCCTCTTTACAGGACTCTTCAACGCTCAGCTCATCCAATATCACAGCCGTCTGCGAAGACAGCTCAGGTGATTTATGGGTAGGGACGGTATGGGGGCTGAACAGTATGGACAAAAAAACAGGACAATTCACCCGGTTTGTGACTGAGTTCAGTGATCCCCAAAACGATACTATTCTGGATAATCATATCACCTCACTTCTTGAAGATAAAAACGGAGTGATATGGATAGGCACTTTTAGAGGAATCAGCAAATATGACAGAGCCAGTGAAAACTGGAAATACTACACAGCCAGAGAGGGTCTTTCCGGAGATATTATCTGCGGGATCTTGGAGGATGAAACCGGATGCCTCTGGGTGAGCTCCAACCGGGGGCTTCTGAAGCTCGATCCGGAAACTGAAAGCATCACGAGCTATTACCTCCACGACGGGATCCAATCCCAACAATTCAACAGGGGAGCTTTTTTTAAAACCAGTGAGGGCCAAATGTTTTTCGGAGGAGTGAACGGATACAACAGCTTTGACCCAAAAGACATAAAGAAGAATCCCTTTATCCCTCCGGTTGTATGGACAGGATTCTATATCCATAATAAAAAGCATGACCTGGGGCAACCGCTCTCTTCTCTTAAAGAACTGCTTCTCTATTCAAAGATAGGATTTATCACATTTGAATTTGCCGCCCTGTGTTTTTTCAATCCGGAAAGGAACCAGTTTGCCTTTAAGCTCGAAGGACGAGATAAAGACTGGATCTATACGGGTCCCAACCGCACTATTTCTTTTCAAAGCCCCCTAAAAGGAGAATACACGCTTCTCATCAAAGCAGCCAATCCGGATGGGGTCTGGAATGAAAAAGGGCTCTCCATCCCTATCCAAATGCTTCCTCCTTTCTGGAAAACCTGGTGGTTTATAACCTTAGTTTTTATAGTTGCTTCGTTCATTATCCTGTCCTGGCTGCGCACAAGGGCAAAACTCAGGGCTGCCCGAACGGTTAAAAAGGAAAACCTGGAAAAAGTGTTCAAAAAATACAATATCACCCAGAGGGAACAGGAAATTATCATAATGATACTGGACGGAGCCAACAACAAAGAAATTGAAACAAAGCTCTATATATCAAGCAGTACAGTCCGTAACCACATCTATAATATATACCAGAAGCTGGGTATCCAGAACAGGATCGGACTCATCAATCTCATTAAAAAGCAGTCTTAACGTCAGCTGTTCCATAGGAAATGCTTTTCATCTAGGAAAAAAGTTCTAACCTCAAAAATAGGACTTTTGCCTATGGAAACTCCCCTTTTGTTTCTGTATATTGAATCCGAAAAACAAGAATTTTAAGGAGATTCTGTAAAAAAAATGAGTCAGAAAACATGGATTTCAGGATTGCTGTTAATGCTTTTAGCAGTGATTTTCAGCCTCGGGCTTACGTTTGCCTCCATGGAAGGGCCCGATTTGTTGAACAAAGCCCTCTACGGAACTGTCCCTGCTCTGGATGGCGATTCCCATGCGGATGAATCTGCAGTCACACGGACTGAGCTTTTCATAAGCCACTACCACTTAAGGGTCATCGGTTATATCTGTTTTGGGCTTATGATTCTCCTTATTGCAGCGGGTTTTATCACCGGTAAAAAGGGATTGGCCTCAGCAGGAGCCCTTTTGATGTTTCTTCCTGTTTTTGCCCAATTTGCTGCGGTCATGTTTTTTCTTGCCGGGCTGGGTGTGCTGAATGTTATGTGGATGCCTGTTCTGGATATTTCATTCAATGCCGGCCAATGGGGGGATATCGTTTATCTTCCCTACAGGCTTTTAAGGTCTCTGTTTTTAAAAATAGGATTTGATGTGCATTATCCATTGGTCTATTTCCTGATAGGAACCGGGCTTCTCCTTTTTATCATCGGCACTTACACCTGGTTTGTCTCCAGAGAACGAAAAAAAGAAATGGCGGATTTCTGGATCTACCGGATCTCACGCCATCCCCACCCGTCTTCTTTTCAAAAAGAAATTTCCGGAGCGGAAAGGTGAGATCGCGGTGGTCCTTTCCATCTACACTCTCCTGCTTGTGGGGCTTTCATATGTTTATGTCCGTTATCGCGCGCTTCCCAAAATTCCTGATGAAATCCAGGCAACCGTATCAGAAAGCCGGGCAGAGATGTATATCCGGACCCTTCGGTTGACCAATAATTGGCATTTCCGCAGGCATTATGTGGCGGGACTTGAAAAATTAGGCGAACAATCGGTCGATCCCTTGATCACTCTTCTTAAAGATCCGGACCCATCATTGCGTCAAATTGCCGCTTCAGTCTTGGGAAGGATCGAATCTCCCAGAGCAACTGACGCTTTGATAGAGAGCCTTTCTGACAAAAACAGCAATGTCCGCGTGGATGCGGCGGGTGCTTTAGGAAAAATAGGGGCTGAAAAAGCGGTGGAGCCTTTGATACGTCTTCTTAAGGATGAATCAGATCCAGTGGTCTATGTTACAGCCACTGCCTTAGGGAGAATCGGCTCCAAAAAAGCAGTGGAGCCTTTGATACGATCCTTGGACCAATCTAATAACCGGAACCGCAAGGCCGTGGTCACCGCCTTATGGAACATCGGCTCCGAAGAAGCCGTAGACCCGCTTCTGAAGATTTTAGAAGAAGAAGAAATCAATGTTTCTGTAAAGCGGGAAATCATGGTGGCCTTTCTGAAGATCGGATCCCCAAAAACTGAAAGCGCTTTAAAAAAAGCCCTGAACGATAAAGACTCAGAGGTACAGATTTATGCCCGAGAGGCGCTAAAAAGACTGGATTCGAATAAAAAGCGGAAACAATGAATACGCTTTAAGTCTGATCGATAGAATGAAATAAAGAAAATAACTTTTAAAGGAGAATGAAATGAACAAACAAAAATCAATAGCACGGTTGATGATGGCCCCACTTTTGCTGGCGCTCTTTATGCTTCCAGGATGCGCTGCCAAAACCGCTCCTTTTTGGGGAGACCCCCAGACTGGCTTGATCCTTCAGTACCAGATGCCGGAGGGTCAGGAACTAACGTATACCTCCTGGGAGAAAATACACCAGACCTCAGATATAATGGGAATGACTACTGAAGTTGAAACGATTTCAGAAAACTCCTTTTCCGTTCGATCCAAAGGGACTGCAGAAAACAAACACCAGCTCACCATCACCATCAATGACATAAGCCTCAAAGTCCAATCCCCCCAGGGTAATTTGGAACCGGACATGAGTCAGGTCATCGGAAAATGCTTTGACATGAACCTCTCTCCCCTTGGCGAAGAATCAGAGCTTAAAGGCGCAGAAGAAATCACATATGAGATGGGGCCCGAGGGAACCCGAAGCATCGTTTCGACGTTTGAGCAGATTTTTCCGGACCTTGCCGGCCGTCCCCTTAAAATGGGAGACACATGGCCGGATGAGACGACCATCAGCGAAAAAACAGATAACGGGAAGGTGGTCGTTCAAATCTCGGAAGTGAACACCCTGGACGGATTTGAGACTATAGATGGGATGGAGTGTGTCCGCATATTATCTAAATATTCCGGAACCATTGAGGGCAAAAGTTCGCAGCAGGGAGTTGAATTGCATACCAAAGGCGGCATAAAAGGCTCATCCACCTGGTACTTTGCCTACAAAAAAGGAATTTTTGTGAAGCACATCAACAAAGGCACGGCTGAAGGAATGGTCGATGTTCCCAGCCAAGGATTGGAGATTCCTTTTACTCGGGACACAACATCCGAAATCAGCCTGAAGAAATCAAAATGAACCAACAATAAGGTTTATCTATGGAGATGCTCATGAAAAGAGAACATGCCGTTGTTTTAGGACTTCTTGTGATAGGAGGCTTTTTTCTGAACTCTACAGCCATAAAAGAAGAAAGCAAAGAGGACATGGTTTTCATCTATTTCGCTTCCACTCAGTTCGGCACCTGTATTGATCCTGAAAGCATTGAAAGAATCAAAAATATCAAGACCGAATTCGCCGAAAAATACAAAAAGGCCTCCATTAAATTTATTATGGTCTGCTTGGATTCCGACTTTGACAAAGCATTGAAATTCATCAAAAAGAATGGAGACTGGGATGAGATATCCATTGGAAAATCGTTTTCCAATGAATTGGCTCTCAATCTTTTGAATCAATCTGAAATACCTAAAGTCCCGCATATCTTTGTGTTCAAGAACCGTCAAGAAAAAGGAAAATGGAACCTGCCGCTTATTAAAGAGCGGGAACTCATGGTCGACCTGGCAGGGGAAGTACAGATCAAAGAATGGATTGAAAATGACTATCCCCTTCCCTTCCGAAAAGAACCGGCTGAATCATCTCAACCGGAAACAATCAGACTCTCAAATATTTATTAAAATGAACATCGCCATCTTTTTATGAATAGGTCAGGTTAATTCATGGAAGATTATTCTCCATCCTTCGTCTAATTATATGGAAGCTGATTTGAATCCCAAAGCTGGAGGATGTGATGAGCATGATCGGAGGCCT
>JAGGYH010000095.1 GCA_021162615.1 Candidatus Aminicenantota bacterium | reverse complement strand
GTGTGAGAAATATAAAGTATTTAAAAAGAATGTTCCGCCGAAGGATAGACAAGACGCTGCGGAATTGATAGGCGACTTGAGAGTGATTCTGGCAAATTCATGCTTGGATGCTTTAGAGCCTGATATTGTGATTCTGGATGAATTCCAGCGTTTTAAGCATTTGCTGGAGGGACAAGGGGAGATGTGTGAATTGGCCCAGCATATGTTTAATTACGAAAGTGACGATGGAAAAGTAAGAATTATACTGCTTTCTGCCACGCCCTATAAAATGTATACCATTCATGACGAAGAAGAAGGAGAAGACCATTTTGAGGATTTTATGCGGACCGTCGGTTTTCTTTTTGGGGATGAAGAGAAAACAAAATGTTTTGAGCAGAAACTTCGTTGTTTTAGAAATGAGCTTATATCAGTAGGCTCAAACAATATTGAAGCCCTAAGAGAAATAAAAAGAGAAATTGAGGATGAACTTAGAAAAGTCATGATCCGAACGGAGCGATTGGCATATTCGCAAGATAGAAACGGAATGATCCAAGAGAAAAGTTCAATGTTATGCAATGTAAAGATAACAGATTTAGATGATTTTGCTTTGGCTGATAAACTGTCACAGGAGCTTAAATCTTGTGATATGGTGGAATACTGGAAATCTGCTCCCTATCTATTAAACTTCATGGAAGAGTACGATTTGAAACGAAAATTTAAAAATATGGCAAATAAAGATGAAGTCAGCAAAAGTGTTTTTTCTATTCTCAAAAGATACAGGAAAAACATGTTGAAATGGGAAAAAATTAGAGATTACGAACAAATCGAGCCTGCAAACGCTAAAATGAGAACACTCATTCAAAATGGATTGGATAAAGAAAGCTGGAAGCTGCTGTGGATTCCTCCTTCTCTTCCCTATTATAAGCCTTACGGGAATTATGGAAAAATAGAGCTGCAGAATTATACGAAGTCATTGATATTTTCTTCCTGGCAGGTTGTGCCCAAAGCCATTGCTTCTATCTGCAGTTATGAAGCAGAACGTCGGCAATTGAGGGAAATTTTAAAGGAAGATTTAAAATATGACAGCCTTCATAAAAAGAGGAGTCCTCTGCTTGTTTTTAGAGAAAAAGACGGTCTTCCGAGTGGTATGGGAAATCTCACTTTGATGTATCCGTGCCTGACGCTGGCAAAGGATATTGATCCAATGAAAATAGCTCTTAAATTGCTTCCAAAAAATGGGCCGCCTTCTTTGAGAAGCGTGTATGCTGAGGTCAAAAAAAAGATCAGGATGCTCTTAGATGAAACATTTGGAAAGGCTAAACCAAAGAGAGGAAGACCAGATGAGCAGTGGTATTGGGCTGCTTTGGCTTTAATGGATAGAAAATTTCATTACGAAGAATGTGACCATTGGTTTAAGATCCGGGACAAAGAATTAAAATGGGAGGCACTCATTCAATCACGGGTTGGAGATGAACAGGAAACATATTTTTCCAAGCATGTGGATCGGTTTAAAGAGTTTTTCGATAATCCTAAAGAACTAGGAAGAAGACCAAGGGATTTGGTTGAGGTCTTAGCAAAATTAGCATTGGCATCACCTGCTGTGGTTGCGGCGAGGAGCCTCCTTCGTTTAAAAAGAGATGAGAAGAGTTTTGATTCTGCTCAGCTTTTGTTTAATGCAGCTAAGATTTCTTCAGGATTCCGTGTTATGTTTAATCTTCCAGATACCATAGCCTTAATTCGCAGCAATGATGATAAAAATCCTTATTGGGAACAGGTTCTAGATTATTCTCTATCTGGGAACATACAGAGTGTTATGGATGAATATATTCATGTGTTGAATGAATCCTTAGGTCTTTTTGATAAGCCTTTTGATGGCAAGATTGAAAAAATTGCCGATGAGATTTATTCAGCTGTTTCTATCCGGACTGTAAATATGGCTTTTGATGAGATAGAAGTGGGGGGGAGAGAGGAAAAACCTCAATTGAGCAGCAAAAGAATTCGGTGTCGGTATGCATTGAGGTTCGGGGAGGAGAGAAGAGAAGGCGAGGAGGAAATCACCCGAGCGGATCAGGTGCGAGGAGCTTTTAATTCGCCGTTCCGTCCTTTTTTGCTTGCAACCACATCTATAGGGCAGGAAGGGCTTGATTTTCATCAGTATTGTCATTCCATCTATCACTGGAATCTTCCTCACAATCCTGTGGATTTGGAACAAAGGGAAGGCCGCATTCATCGTTATAAAGGCTTAGTGATAAGACGAAATTTGGCCAAACATTTTGGTTTGAAGGAATTGAAGAAGAAGGGAGAGCGCTTTTTTGAAGAGCATAAGGATCCGTGGGGTTTTCTTTTCGAAAGGGGCGTGGATTGTCGGTCGAGAGAGGAAGATGATATTGTCCCATACTGGGTATTTGAAAAAGAAAATGGCGTTAGGATTGACCGTATTGTTCCTTGTTTGCCACTGAGCAGGGATGTGGAACATCTCAGAGACCTTAAAAAGAGTCTTGCCTTATATAGAATGGTGTTTGGCCAGCCCCGTCAGGGGGATTTGATTGAATTTTTAAAGAGAGTGATGGAGGAAGAAGATATAAGCGTGGAATTAAAGAATTTAAGAATTGATCTATCGCCGAAGTAGGGGAGGAGAATCAAGATTGAATATAGAGTTAATTCATTCCACTATAAAGACCGTTATTAATCAGTTTCGAAGAAAACCTGATAATTTTTTTAATGAACATGACTTCCATCAATATTGCTATCATGTTTTTTACAGGAAGAAAGAATTTTCAAAGCAGTATGAGACTTTGGATGAAAAGAAAACCAATGTGCTGCATCCTGAATATCCTACTCTGGAACGATTCAGGCGGAAACCTATAGGCAGAGTAGATTCTACAGGAGTTCGGGCACGATATGATATGGTCATTCTTAATCCAGATCTCATTGAGAAAAATGAACTAGAGACTATTAGATGTAGAGATATAAGCAAAGCAGAGACGGATTCAGAAACAAAAAACATATTTGCTGCGTTAGAATTTAAGTTCATTATTCGGCACAGTCTAAATTATTTAGATGAAATAAAATTCGATCATCTTAAACTCAAACACGCGAGAGAAGTTGAGCATAAATATATATTGGTCTTTACAAATACGAGTGAAAGAAAGATTGAATATTTTGAAGATTTAAGATTAGGCAATGGGATTAAAGCTGTTTATGTAGCTCCTAATAAACTAGGAAGGAAAAAACTGGAAGTTAAAGAATATCCAATGGGATGGCTTTATGGGAGGAATGGGGATGAAATATAGTATAGCAATATTTTGGATAATTGAATTAATCTGATTTGTAACAAGCGCCCTGACATAGTATTATTTGAATAGGCATAGGGAAATTGAAAGACAGCGTCAAAATATTCTGGTGGTGGGTCAAGTGGTTTCTATTTTGAAGAAGACGGGATGGTGTATTGGACTATGGGCGCTCCCGTGGATGAGACCATTATCATCAACAGATGCCCCAAAGAAAGCACCTATGAGTATAGATTGAAGCACGGGACATTGCCTGAGGATTAAGGAAATTAAACTGATTCACAAGGATAAATACATTTATGGAAAGAGGGAACCATGACTCAGAAAAACAGCCAGTATTTTAGAGATCTATCAAATGGGAAATTATCTCTGGAACCTATAAAGCCCATTCTTGATCATATGGGTAAGATCATGAAGTTGGAGAAGATGCCTCCGGAATTGGTTCGTTCAGGGGCGTATGGATCCAAAGTTACAGAGCAATTGACAAGACTAGATTTATCGATTGTCGAAGGAAATAATACCTGGGAGGGATTAGCAGTGGCTTTCCCTGGGGGCAGACATGACCTGACCACCCGGAATATGACCACTCCTTACTTGAGGATGATATTGTATCCCATTCTTGATGTTTATCACCGGATTCAAAAATATGAGAAGCGAAGAATGCCCTGTATCTATATTGTGGGAGATCGATTCTCAGATGTTTTACTCAGAAAATTTTCATTATTGAATACTCTTGTGCCCAGAGTCATTATACTGACCAATGATCTGTATAACAGCGCAAATCGTAAAGTTTGGTACCCTGCGACTAAGATGAACTCTGATCATGAATCCTGGTGGCAGATGCAGTTGTGCAAAAAACTTAACTCTGAACAGGGATTAAAGATGCCGGTGAAAGATGGCAAGGGATTTATAGAGGCTGGTTTACTGTCTTATGAAGTACCTGCGGCTGAAGGAACTCAAGGTAAGGAGAGATTGGATATCCTCTGTTATGACAAAAAGGATCATTCCCTTATTGCCTTTGAAATCAAGGGGCCTAAATGCGGAAAGGTGGAATTGGAAAATTTATTCCTTCAGGGACTTGAGCATCAAAAATGGTTGGAACGAAATAAAGCCGCTGTGAAATTTATCTTTGATAGAGGGCCGCGAGGTCAGCGAATCAGCATGAGAAAACGGGTTCGTCTTGTGCTTGGGTCCTGTAGTCCTGAGACGCCGTCTCTTTTTGAGGAGATCCGCGAACAAGCTGAAAGAGTCGATCCCTACCTGAAGATTGATTTTGTATGGTCTAAGAAGGATGGGGAAGGGGATATAAAGGTGATGCCTTGTGAGAGGAATAATAAGGATTGAAAAAAGAATGATCAACAATGCAGGATAGATACACGGGGGACATAGGGGATTTCGCGAAATACGGCTTGTTGAGATATATTCTAGATAGAGCAGATATTACTCTGGGAATCAATTGGTACCTCGTTCCAGATGAAGCCCATAATGATGATGGACGACACATCGCTTACTTATTAGACGAAAAGCAAAATCATAAGGAATACAGATCCTGTGATCCTGATTTATATGATATCTTATATGGGATTGTAAGACCGATAAGAAAAGATAAGGGAAATATTGCCAGTACAGGTATCAGGCGAGTGGACCGGATAGAGAAAAGCCGTATTTTCAATAGGGATAAGGTTTCATTTTATAACAAGAGGCTGTCTCCTGAAGTTGACCGAAACGATTGGTTCAGCAAAGGATTAGAGAAATTAAAAAAATGTGATGTCCTGTTTCTGGATCCGGATAATGGATTGGAAGTAAAAAGTCATTCTAAAAGCAGCTCTAAATCCGTAAAGTATGTATAT
>JAGGYH010000079.1 GCA_021162615.1 Candidatus Aminicenantota bacterium | reverse complement strand
GCCTTTGATTTTTTTATTAAACTTATTTTTAAATATATTTATGAAATATTTTGCCAAAGGAATAATGTCATCTCTTCGTTCGCGTAACGGCGGAACAATGATTTTAATTACATTAAGCCTGAAGTATAGATCTTCTCTGAATCTCTTTTTTTTTAGCTCTTGTTCCAGAAGTTTATTTGTAGATGCTATGATTCTGACATCGCTGACCTTCTCTGCTACACCTCCCACTTTAAAAAATGTTTTATTCTCTAGAACCCGCAATAGCTTTACCTGCCCCTGACCGCTCAGTTCTCCTATCTCATCAAGAAGAAGGGTGCCGTTCTCCGCCAGCTCGAACAAGCCGGGCTTACTTCTGTCAGCGCCGGTAAAGGCTCCTTTTTCATATCCGAAAAGCTCTGATTCCATAATATCTTTTGGAATAGCGCCACAGTTCAAGGTAAGAAAGGGTCCACCCCGTCTTGGACTGTTATGGTGAATCGTGTGGGCCACAATCTCTTTACCGACACCTGTTTCACCCTGGATCAAAACAGGCGTATCGGAGCTTTTCGCCGCACTTACGGCCTTGTCGATAGTATCGCGCATAATATCACTCTTTGCAATTATTTGCTCAAAACGATAGCGATTAGTCGATTTGTTCTGATACCTGAGACGCGTTACCTCCTTTTTAAGCCTTATGGTTTCTACTGCCTTGTTCAGATTGATTTTGATCTCTTCATTCTTGTAAGGCTTCTGAATATAATCAAAAGCTCCGTATTTAACAGCCTCCACAACTGTTTCAAAAGTGCCGTAAGCGCTGAACAGAATAACAATGATATCTTCATCTATTGCCTTGATCTTTCTAAGCGTAGACAAGCCGTCCATACCCGGAAGCCTCAAGTCCAGAAATACAATATCAGGAGCAACATTCTGCACCTTATCCAGCGCTTCTTCCCCACTGCCGCATAAAATAGGCGCATATCCCTCTTTAGCTATAATGCGATTAAGTGAACTCCTGATAATAGGATCATCATCTACAACCAATACCTTGAATTTCATAATGGATCCAATTGCTAATCTTCAATTTTAAAGTCGATACATATCTCCGTGCCCTGATTTTCCTCGCTTTTAACTGTGATGGAGGCATTGTGGTCTCTCAAAATTCTATAAGATGTATACAAACCTAACCCGGTACCGTTTGCTTTGGTTGTAAAAAAAGGATCAAATATCTTTTCCAGGTTTTCTTCAGAGATTCCGGAGCCTGTATCGATTATTATAACACGTACAACTTTTTCGGTTTTACTGTTCTCAAAACTATTACTGACAAAGCAGGTTTTTACTGCCAGCCGTCCCCCGGCTTCCATCGCCTCGATACTGTTCATAAAAATATTTAAAAAAATTTGTGAAATAAGGTTGCCGTCCGCCCATATCTCAGGAATAGTCTCAGTGAGCGAAAAATCAAGTGCGATCCCCGCATTATCAATTTTTTTTTGAAAAACACTTGCGCTCTCTCTTATAATCTCATTAATATTTTCTTTGGCAAAATACGGTTTCGCAGGACGAGCTAAATCAAGAAATTTCTTGACCACGTTTTCGATCAGGTTTGCCCCCTTAACGATTTCACCTACAATTGTCCGGTCCTTATGGCTCAGACTCGATTCCTCATAAAGAAACTGAGCGTTTGAGCTGACTCCGGTTACAGGATTTCTGATCTCATGGGCAAGCTCTGCCGCAAATGTTCCAAGGCAGGACAATTGCTCAAAATGGCGAAGTTTCTCCTCCAGTTGCACGTGTTTTGTTATATTTCTAGCAACAGCCACGCCGTAAACAATATTCCCGTTGCGATTTCTGTCAAGAAAATACTGGCTTTTTGCGATCCTTTTTTCACCAGATACATTACGCGTATAAACTGTTTTTTTTGTAACATCTTTATGCCCGGACAAAAGGTCAAGCATGGGGCATTGTCTCGAATTACATAATGGGGTTCCTTGAAAGTCACAGCTATGATAAAGATCTTTGCAGTAAGTTCCTATCACCTCTTTTTTGTCCCATCCTATAAAATTTTCCATAGCCTCGTTGATATCGAGGATTCTCCTGTTTGAATCAACAATCAATATTCCCTCTTCATAATCGTCGAAAATAGCATTGATCCCACCCTGATCTGATGTAAATTTCTGAAAAGAGAAAGTATTATCTATGGTAAGACAGATGCGTTTTGAAAAAAAATCGATTAACTCGGATTCCTCATATCCAATTTTCCGAAGCCCGCTGAAAAAATCGAGATACCCGTGAATATGCTTGGAACGAAATGGTATAATTATATGGTAGTTTATCCTGTGTGACTTTAACTCTTTTTGAAGCGCCTTGTCACTTATTGCATCAACATGTGTTATCTCTTTCTTTAAACCATGTTCCGGTTTGGCCTTGATCTGATAATTTTGAATCGGATTGTTTATAAATGGTTTTTCATAAAAAAGACTAAAAGATTTTTTAATAGCCCATATATTCAGACGTCCATACTCCGATTTAAAATATTGTAAAAATTTCTGCGTCACATCATCTAAAAACTCGATCAGGCTCGGCCTGTCCTGACCCACATGAATAGTTCTCATTTTTTGCAGCCAGGCTGCTCTTTCGTAAAGTTTTTCACTAACATAATTCAAATCAAGACATAGATCTTTTCTTTGAATGGAGTATCGAAATATCGGCTGGCTGTAGTTTTCCTGTTCCGGCACGGAATCATCAAGAAGAGGATGCATTGAAGGTATTATCTTTATCTGAACATCATCAATTCCTTGACCTACAATGAAATTAATTGCGCCGGCTTCTGAATCAGGCATATATCTGTCCATAAACCGGTATGGCTCAAAATACCGGAAAGTTACATTAAGATACGGCCAGTTTGCATACTGCGAAGTGACTCTATGAAAATATTCACCAAAATCATTGCATACATTTATAAGCTCAGCCTTATGTTTCTTTCTGATCTCGGAGCGGTAGAAACCGGCCATATAGATGTCATCTATAAAAAATGATGTTTGCTGATTTTTCATCACTAATTGATCCTGTCATTCCACTTAACGGTTTTTCCAAACAGGTTTTCTCTTTTCCTTAAAAGCTGTTAATCCTTCCTGCGCATCCTCTGTAACACAAAGGGAGGCAAAGAGTTCGCCTATATAGTCGAGAGACTGGTGATAAGGAAGATCAGACATACCATACACTCCCTTTTTCCCTATTTGCAGTGCCAGGGGACTCTTTTCCGCCAGTTGCCCGGCAAGCTCCATGGTGGCTTCTTCGAGTTTTTCCGGCGGCACTACTCTGTTTAT
>JAGGYH010000085.1 GCA_021162615.1 Candidatus Aminicenantota bacterium | reverse complement strand
GGAATTGCCGGAAATCAGGGCAAAAGATCTGTGGATGGAGCCAATCTAACTACCCTTCATCCGGAAGCCTGGCCTATCATAGCAAAAACTTTTTTAAATGATGAGGTTATCTGGATCGCCGCGGGTATGGCACGCTACGAAAATCACCTGGGAATCGATGCGGACGGAAATGACTACTTTCCTCAGGAGCAAGCGCAAGAACCTTATTACACCGGTGCAGCTTCTGGTCTGCAAGCCCTGAAGTTCTTTGATGACTATAGTTGGCCAAGCCAGGCTGATTTGTACAACCAGTATCACACTGGCACTTCAGGAGAGGACATGAACGAAAGTGATCTAGCCTGGATGCTGACTGATCAGACCAACCAGAATCCTGATACCGCAAGATATAATTTTGTCGGTTTTTCTGACCCTGACCAGGATCATGCCATAAAAAGGATGATATATTGGATAGATTATCCCGTGCCAACGGTAGCTGAGGCTAATGCCCCGGCCCATGTGCCCACAGACGGAGCATACAGCAATAACTGGAAGACAGTACGGGGCTTTGTAAGCAACAAGGATCCCTGGGTTAACTGGCAAATGCCGTCTGATTTGGAATTTTATGGGGCATGGCTTAATGATCCCAAGGTAGGAGGAATGGGATACAACGTTTACCAATCCGGAGATGATTTCAGGGCTACATATAATGCCATTGAAGATAATTACCGTTATGTAGCTGAACCGCCCCATGATATCGATCTGGATGAACTGGATGCAGTGCTGGATGCGATTGATATCACCTATGTGGAAGGCAAACCCAACCAGGAACTTGCTGGCGCCTTGAATGCGGAAAAAGAGCTGAAACTTCGCTCAGCTTCTGTCCTCAGGCCCACAATTTCCATGTCCAAAATGGATGTTGAACCAAGAGAGATTGAAGAGCTGTTCAAAAAGGTAAACTGGGATGAAGTAATTCCATCTGATCTTTTGAATTCTCCTGATTTTAAAAACATTTACTCCCAGACAGAGTTCAACGGAATCCTAAGAGTGGCGGATATGGAAAGTCGTGAGGATTATGATCTGGCGCTTTTCAGCCAGTCAAAAGCAAAAGATGCGGCCTCGGTGGTGTTGATAGTGGAAGATGAAAGCGGGAAATTCCGCCAGGCCTCCTGGACTTCCGAAGATGAAAAATACCTCTCTGAGAAAGAAGCTCTGGAGATCGCCCGAAAGGCTTTGGGATGCCCCAATGTACAACCAATAGCGATCGCCAAGGATCTAAAGCCAAAGCCACTCCCTATTTGCGATACCAGAGATTGGGAAACCAGGCTTATCTGGAACAAAGAGTATGGTCAATCCAGGTTCCAGCCCATGTATGAGGTTTCCACACCTGGCGCAACTGTGTATGTGTTGCAGAATGGAAATTACTTTGTTGAGCAAGACATACCCACCAAAAAACCTGAACCAATTACAATTACCGCGCTGCCAGCAAGATAATAAAAAGCCGGTTCATGTAATTTTATGAAAAAACCCGGGGGAAGATTGATTCCCCTGGGTTTTTTTGTAATGAAAAAGGCAAAAAAGCCATGTTTTTTAGATTTGACTGTAACATATAGAAATTTATCACATTTTTTCTGCCGATGGCTATTCTAAGCGTTCTATTTTTCCTCTCCGGTTTTTCAGGCCTTATGTATGAGGCGCTGTGGATGAACAGGCTTTCGCTGGTTTTTGGAAATTCCACAGCCAGCGCCAGCGCCACCCTGGCTATTTTTATGGCCGGGATATTTTTCGGTTCGTTTCTTATGAAGAAAAGGGCAGGGAATTATACTAATACCCTTTTTATTTACGGCCTTCTGGAGATAGGGATCGGGCTGTCGGCCCTGCTTTTTTTGGTGTTCTTATCTCCGGTCCAACAATTATACAATCTTTTTTATGATGCCATTGTCTTTAAACCCTTTATTCTTTTTATCTTAAGGTTTGGCCTGGCCGGGTTTTTTATACTCTTGCCAACATTATGTATGGGGGCCACAGTCCCCATATTTACTATTGCTTTAATGAGAAGGGCCAGGCTTTCCCATGGTTTTTCCTGGGTATATTTTCTGAATTCCCTGGGGGGTGCGATAGGAGTAGCGCTGGCCGGATTCTATTTCTTTGAGCATCTTGGTTTCAAAGGGACATACGGCCTTGCCTTTGGAATAAATTTGCTGGCAGGTGTTTCTGCGATATTTATGGCAAAGAAGTATGAAGAACAAAGGATAACCGGTTGTTTAATCCCTCGCCCTTCTCAAAAGCAAAGACCGCAGGCCGGGATTAATAATTTATATCCTTCCCGGCTGCTCTATGCCCTTTTTTTTGCCACCGGTCTTATAAGCTTTGGCATGGAGATTTTATGGTTCAGGTTTTGTGCCTTATTTTTTGGTTCAAGCACCTATAGCTTTTCCAGTATGCTCTTTGTGGTAATCTTAGGCATTGCCTTAGGCGCCCTTATTGCTTCTAAAACCCCGGATGAGAAAAAAACCGCCCTTTTGCCCTGGAGCCTCGTATTATTAGGATGCTCCCTAATCCTCACCTTTCCCCTTATCAATTTATGGCCTCAATATATCTTTTCTACATACTCTCTGGTCTCACACAGCTTTTATGCCCAGGTTGTTCGTAATTTGTTATATGCAGTGCTCTTTATGGGGCTTCCTGCTTTAAGTTTCGGGCTTATTTTCCCCCTTGCACTGTTTTGCCTGGAACGATCAAAAGTAACAGCCTCTGATTCACAGTTGGCGGCTGATACTGAAGGCACAAATGATTTTCAGGTGGGAAGAAGTGTCTCCATGGCTTATGCCGTCAATACACTGGGTTGTGTTTCAGGCTCCCTTGTAACCGGGTTTTTATTATTAAAGGCGCTGGGATCTCAGAATAGTTATATCCTCTTTACCGGTTTGGCCGTTTTGCTTTCTGTTCCGGTCTTAATTTACAGCGGGAAAAGAAGGAAGATATGGTGTGGTTTAGTTTTGGTGTTATGCATCGGTGTTGGTTTAACCTTTGAAGGGATCAATAAAAGTCTGCTTCAAGCCGGCCTTTTCCGAAATACTAAATTATACACTGATTTCATAGATAAACATGGCTACAAAAAGTGGGTAAAAACACTTGAGGAAAAAGATAAGTTGATCTTCTTTGAAGAAGGAATCGCCGCCACCATAAATGTCATCTCACAGCCGGGAGATAACATAGTTCTAAAGATTAACGGGAAACCTGACGGCAGCACCTGGGTGAGCGATCGAGAGTCATTTCTTTTGATGGGATTGGCGCCCTACCTTATAAGATCAGATTATAAAAGGGCAGGCATTATCGGGCTGGGAACCGGCCTGACCGCAGCCGTGGTATATGAACTGGGGGCGGATCAAATAGACGTTATGGAATTATCGCAAGGAGTTATCAATGCACAACCATATTTTGCTGAAGTAAACAATGGGGTACACACAAGGAAGAATGTGCGTCTAATTGTGGAGGATGGCAGGAATTATTTACAGGGAACAAAAAACAATTATGACCTGATCATCTCTCAGCCCAGCAATCCCTGGGTCCAGGGAGTAGCCTCTCTATTTACCGATGAATTTTATCAGATCGTAAAAAGCAGATTGAATCAGGGGGGCATCTTTGTCCAATGGATCCAGACCTATGAAACCACCGGGGAAATTTATCAATCCCTGATCAAGACATTACACCGGAATTTTCCTTATGTATTTTTGTTTAAGGCCTCGCCGGTGGATATGCTGTTAATAGCCAGCCAGGAAGAAGAAATATTAAAACCGAGGTGTCTATCCTATGTCCTTAGGAATAACCCTATCCAGCAACGCTTAAGTGAATTGGGCCTAAACTCGGCAATAGCCATTTTAAGAAATTACCTTGGTAGAATCACGCCGGAGATGATATTCGGTCCTGAGATTAAGCTGCATACTGATAACAATCTGTTCGTCCAGTATGAAGCCCCCAAGTTATTGGGCAGGGAGAAGGAATTATCCATCGCGTCAGGAGAAAGAGAAGAGATAATAAAGGATATTCCAGCCGCATTTTTTCAACGATACAGGGATCGTGTGCATAAAATAAAACAGATCGCCACAAAACAGCATAATCCTGAAAAAGAGACAGATCCTGAAAAAAAGAGACTCATCCGGGAAGCGCTCGATAAACTGAAGGAAGAAGACAGGAGATTGCTATCAATATTTAACAATTATGGGACGTTACGAAGGAAATTCCAAAAGCAGGGTGATGTAATTTATCAAAACGAGCTTTCAGAATTTGTCAAAGCAAATCCATTCTTCTTTAACGCGAGACGAGACTATATGTATGTCTCTTTGAAAAGAGGTGATGTGAAAGCAGTCTGTGATAATCTTGAGTTGTTCTATAGGACAAGTCAGGATTTAAAGACCTCCCTTTTATTTCTGGGCTCTGCTTTAAAAGGCGCTAAAGAGAAAAGGATTACAGTGACTCAAGAAAACAAGGAATCTTTCAAGGATTTCATTGATATGGTTAAAAAATCTGTTTCTCTCTCCCTGGAAGAAAAGATCAGGATTAATCAAATAGAAAAAATATTATGAGGATTGAGAATAAGAAAGGCTTTAGTCTTATTGAGGCCCTGGTAATTATTGTTATCCTGGGTTTTTTACTTGCCATGATGCCCAGGGTGTTAGGAGGAAATCTAGCTCAGAGGCGTTTTGATAAGACCAGAGAGAGGATGGAAGAGATCAAGAAAGCCCTTCTGGGAAGCAACCCTCACTATTCGAATTTCAAAAGAGAATTTGCCGGCTATCTTTTAGACATGGGCGGATTACCTCCCCTTGACATTAACACCAACCAGCCGAAAGCTCTATGGACCAATGACCTTGATGAAGATGGGGCTCCGGATTTACCTGACTGGAAGTCCTTAAGTATCGAGGTTGATCCATATTGTATGTTTGAGGGCAGGGGAAGGACGATATTTATTGGATGGCGAGGTCCATATATGGAGAAACCTCCCGGTGGTTTATTAAAAGATGGCTGGGGAAGCCCCTTTATCTTTTCAACTTCAGACAGTGATATGACTATTAAAAGCTATGGTGCAGACAGCATGGAAGGAGGCTCGGGATTCAATGAGGATATAACATTAAGCATAAAACAAAGAAAGTATATGGCGGCAATAGCCGGACAGATCAGTTTTGAAGATGGTTTAGCTGATAATGTCCGGATAAGGGTATATTACACTTCCGGCGGTCTTGAAAGTAAGAAAACAATAAAGGGGGTTAAAGCAGATGGATATTTTCGTTTTGAATTTGTTCCTGGTGAAAGGGATGCAAAGGGCAGGGCAAATATGAATATCCCTATAGGCATGCGGCCTGTTATTGTTTGGGTAGAGAATGATCCTGCTGAAGATCCGGAAGCTGATAAACCATCACCTGATGAAAAACAGGAGATGATACTGTTTTATGTAGGGCCAGCCCTTAATTGGGTGGGGAGGTTAAGACTTGGATAAGACAGCCCATAATCGAACAGCAAATGAAAAGTTTCCTTTAACCCCGATCTTCGTGCCCTTTGTGTTCGTGGTTTGAAAATCGTCCCTACAGCTAACCGCACAGTTTGAAAAAATCCGTCTACCGTCAAAAAAAATCCGTCTACCGTTAGCGGATATTCAGGAAAGCCTGTATTCATTGTTGAAAATGAGTAGGAATTTCAATTTCAATTCGTAGAGGTATACACAGGCTGGCCAGGATTTCTAATACTGCCAAAAAAGTCTCTCGAAGGCGATCAAAAAAATAAAATAAACAGAAAAAGTTGAAAAAGCCAACCCTGAGAATACACGGGGACGGAAAGCAACGGGTCGAAAAAGACAGCCGGGCTGCCTGCTTTTTTTAAAATAGGTAGTCCGGCTTTTTTTATGTCAATTTCCAAAAACTGGAGAGGCATTGAGATCAAAAAAATAAGGAGGTGACCGAATTGACCGATGCTCTGTCACCGTGGGGGTGAAGGGCAAGGAAAACTGAAAATTAAAAAATTAAAAATTAAAAATTTAGCAAACGGGCTTTGAGGGTAAGCCGTCTGGCAAGAAGAAAAGGAGCTGTAACTGATGAATAATTTAGTAAAAAAGAAACGAACCCTTTTGGGGATAGTAGCCTTGTCAGTGGTTGCTCTGTTTAGCTTTGCAATTACTGCCCAGGCAGATATGACCATCCACTTCACACTGCTCAACAGCCAGCAGAGCGACCCAAATGCAGCCTGGTGGGCAGGAAAGAGCAATCTGCTCTTTGACCATAATAATGCCGGGTTTCCCGGGGAAGACGACATGGTATGGGATTGGTGGGGATATAACAAGGACT
>JAGGYH010000049.1 GCA_021162615.1 Candidatus Aminicenantota bacterium | reverse complement strand
ATTCATCCAGAACATCCACCATAGTATAGCTCGAACGGCCCGCTTCAATAACGGCTTTAATCTCTCTCTTTCCATCAAGAAACTTCTCCAACTCTGAGTAATAGTTAGCCACCCTGCCGGACTTTAGTTTTTTTCCCTTCTCGTCCATCAAAGTGATGTGGGAATATTGCTTATGATGGTCAATTCCCATATAATCCATGTGTGCACCTCCATAATTTAAATTATTTGACGCTGCGGGTAGTCTATCATACTTTCGACTCCCGCAGGAGGTGCATCACATCATCATGTTATCTTATCTTTATACTGCCTCATCAAGAAAAGGTAAAAGCTTATTAACGTTTTCTTCACTGTCAACTATTTCTATAATCACGGGCGAATCTTCAGAAAGACGGAGTATTTTAAAAATCAATTGAAGATCCAGACAGCGCACTGAAGATAAACAAAAAGGGAAACAATATCTACGATACTGGTTATAAAAGGCCCTGACATTAATGCAGGATCTAGTTTCATTTTTTTGAATATAAAAGGTAAAATCGCGCCTAACGTTGTCGCTACAATTACTGTCGCTATCATTGCTATTCCGACCGTCAGCGCCAGAAGCGGGTCTTTGTTCATGAAAATTGCCCGTACCGCTCCAAGAATTCCCATAGCTCCGCCGACTATTACGCCTGTAAAAAATTCTTTCTGAAATATCTTGAACACGTCTTTTATTTTTACTTCTCCTGTGGCCAGCCCTCTTATTACTATAGTTGAAGACTGTGTGCCCGCATTTCCTCCTGAATCACAAAGCAGCGGAATAAAAAACGCAAGGGCCACTACAGCCTGTAGCTGGGCTTCATATTTCTGCATGACAGTGCCGGACACAAATCCCATAACAACAAGAATTAAGAGCCATAATATCCTGTGTTTTGCTACATGCGCGGGGCTTGAGCCTGCATAATCAAAAAGATCTCCGGCTGCCCCATGTCTTAGAAAGTCCTCGGTATGTTCTTCCTTAATGACATCAATTACATCGTCTACTGTAACAATTCCGAGCATATGGTTTTCGTTATCCACAACAGGTATCGCGAGAAAATCATAATTCGCTATTTTCCTGGCTACATGTTCCCGGTCATCATTTACATTGCTTGTAATAACCTCCGTATGCATTATTTCGCTGACTATTTTATCGGGTGGGGAAACAAGGATGTCTTTTAAAGACAAGAAACCTAACAGCTTTTTGTCATTATTCAGAACATATACATAATAGATCGTTTCCCTGTTAAAAGCCTGGTCTCGCACCAGTAATAGTGCTTTTTCCGCTGTTACATCTGCCGGAACTGACGCGTATTCCGTGGTAAGAACGGCACCGGCCGTGTCTTCCGCATATCCGATAAACTTTTTAATATCCTTTCGGTCTGCCGACGGAATTACGGACAGAAGTTTTGACGCCAGTTTTTTGGGAATATTTTTTACAAGGTCTATCTGTTCATCGGTAGGAAGTTTCTCCAGTATACCTTTTTGAAGTAGATAAGGCAGGTCAGTAAAGATATCGCGCTGCTCATTAACCGGAAACTCTTCTAACAACTTGCTGCCTTTTTCCTGGCCCAGTGCGATAATGATTTCCGCTATCTCCTCCGGTTCAAGACCTTCCGCAAGGACATAACTATCCCGCGGCAGCATATCTTTGAAAAGCTCTCTCAGCTTTTCGGTTTTATCGGGAAGTTTTAAGACCTCTTTAATTTCCGGAGAAATAATTGAATATTTTTTCATAGTGCGCCTCCTCGGTTATTTAACCTCTGAGAAACGCACTGGAGATGTTATAAGTGAAAACCCAGACTGATGCGCATCTCAGAAGCAATATAAACTTGTTTGATTAAATTTCTAGTACATCGACTTCCAGGGCCATCGTCCATGGATATTTACCTCCGAATTTATTCACTTAAAACCTGAACTGAAGCCATTATACTTTTTTATTGCTTCTGAATCAACCTCTTGATTTGCACCACAAAAAATCTAGACAATTCCCCTCTGAATCAAAAGTTTTATTGATAAAAGATCCGTTTTTTTATAATTAATGATAGACGGGCAATGGGGATTGCCCTTAACCGCCTTAACAAAGGTTGATAACTCCTGGAGAAAGAAAGGAGAAGTATGTCATGTTGAGGTTAATTTATATTGGAGCAGGAAGCGCAATCGGAGGTGTTTTACGTTACGTTGTTACTGGCGCTACGCACAGGGTTTTTAGTGGGGAATTCCCCTCTGGCACAATGGTTATAAATCTTTCAGGATCGTTAATCATCGGTTTTTTATGGGGCATGTTCGAAGCGGCCGCTGTTTCCCGTGATGTTAGGATGTTTTTTCTTATAGGTGTCTTGGGCTCATTTACCACATTCTCAACATTTTCACTGGAAAATATGAATCTTTTTCTCAACAGAGAATACGGCTATTTCTTAATGAATATTTTTGTAACTGTTATTTTGGGAATAGCTGTTGTTTTTATTGGATTTTCATTAAGCAGACAGATGCTTGCTTAATCAGCAGGAGGAAATATTATGCAAATACCGGAACAAGGAACACTGTTAAGAATTTTTATAGGCGAGTCAGACCGCTTTCTGTTGGCGATGGTTTTCGGTTAATTTCATCAAATTCCCATCCTCAAAGCAACCTCACTATTAATAATACACACAAAAAACACGTCCAGTCAATAAGAAACCCCCAGAAAAGAGAGAACATCAGGAAATCAACGCAATGGAGGCTTATAAAGAATAGAGATCTCCCTTTGCCCCTGAACAAAGGGATTAGAATATCATATATATTCTAAGATTTCGATCTCATCCTGTTTCCCGATGACGGCCATGGATTGGGCCGGGGATCGTACTGGATGAGGCGGCGGTGGGATTATTTTGTCAAGCACCTGCTGGGAGCAGAACCACCGAAGGAGTACGAGTTTAAAACGGATTCCTCTTCCCGAGGACGAAATTAAGAACAGGATCGAGCTTTTTTAAATACTCTGAAATCCTTGGCTCTATGAGAATGTCGGGCATGAGGGAGTCGGGATCATCATCGATGACGCGGAAATATTTCACAGAATAGGTCACCGGAAGACCGGACTGAGGCAGACGAAACGTTTGAACTTCGCCGTAATGGTTGGGCTTCCCACCAGTCGGTTCTCCTAAAAAGATGGCGGGCGTTTGTTTCTTGAGGTCTATGGCATTCAAAATGGCAGAGGAAAATGTCCGGCGTCCGATCAAAACATACAGGCTCCCTTTTTTGAGGAACTTGGGCCTCTTTTTGAGCTCTTCGAGGAAAGGAGCAAAGATCCCGGAATTACCGCCCCCATTGTGACGAAGGTCGATGACAATCCTCCTGACCTTCTCAGCGTCTGCTGTATCAAAAAGTGTTTTGACAAAATCGCTGAAGGGCTCCCCTTTTATGTTTTTGCATGAATTGTATTTGAAGAAAAGTGTCTGTGAATCGGGAAGGATTTCATACCAGTAGAACAGCCGGCGGTTTTTGAGATACAATGGTGCATCGCTCTCGTCTGAAGTATCGACAAGCCATTCGGGCTTGGATGAGAAAGAGAGAGGCTTCATATCCAGAGTGACTGTCGTGCCTGATGTTGTGAGTACAGTCAGGGAAGCCGTATTCTGTGAAGGGATGAGTTTCATGCCATGGAGGATCAAGGTGTCGGTCAGCAAATTCGGAATCATGTTCTTCACCTGAGCTTCGTTCTCATGGGGGATGATTGTAGCAAGGGAATCAATGATGTCCTCGATGGGCTTTCCTCCAATGGCCGTGATCTTTCCATAGAGGATACCCTTGTATTCAGCGGTCGTATTCAGTATCGCAATTCCATCCTTAAACCAATACAGCATAAGCGGAAGCGCTTGTTGCGGCCTGTAGCCGAGTGTGGTGTGCGAATCGCCCACAGAGGCTATGATTCTCATCAGACCGACCAAAATTTCGTCCAGGGCCATAGATGGAAGTTGTGTCTTGAGTTCTTTGATTTGAGTTTGGAATTCGGTTTCAGAGATATTGTGAAAAAGGTTCTTGTGTTTCTTGGGAAGTTCGGTGACCAGAAAATCCAGATCTTGTGCCCACTGTGCTAGCGTTACTTCGTCTGCGGTCGAGGCTTTCTTCTTGGAAGATTCCGGAAATCCGTGGACAAGAAAAGCTATGAAGACGGAAGCGGCAATAAAAAAAGGCAAGCGAAAACGATGAGACATGAAGACCTCCTTTTTTGTAAATTATACGAAAAACTCATGAATATGTTTCATAATACGTCTTCCTTACCCCAATATTCAAACGTTCGATTCACTGCGATATGAGTGAACAAGGTCTGTGTGTCAGAAAGGCCATAGCTATCATCATTCATATCAAAGATAAGAATTTCGTTTTTCTGTTGGGTGTCAAGAGGCGTGTAGTATTACGAGGTGAATCGGCGCATACTTTTGCGAGTTTGGCATGCTGAGAAGGCACTAAATTCAAGGTCATTTCTTTTAAGTTCCCTTTTTGTTTTTGGTTTGGAATAATTTATTAAAGTTTTTCAAACGATAGCTTTGGCCATCGATATTGAAGATATGGGCTTTATGGAAGAGCCGGTCCAGGATATCGGTAATACTCATTATCAATATGTCTACTTTTGTGTTCCCAATGTCTATTTTAAAAGTTACGTAACAGTCTTGAAACAGAATCTGGGGTTTCTAAAGAAGACAACTCAGAAGCAGCATATTCTAATTTATTCTTAGGAGTAGCTGAATTTACTCCACCTGCAAGGGCTAAACTTAGTCCCCCAGCAAGCATTCCTTTCAAAAAAGCCCTTCTTTTCATAGCGCTGTTTAGGTCCATAGGATATGACCCCCGTTTTTAGTACCACTTAAGAGGCTAATTTTCGCTAACATTTCAGAGGGATAATTTGCCCTTCTCTTTTAAATATTTTATCGGCGACTTGTTTCCAAGCGTCGAATGTCTGCGAACAAAATTATAATACCGTATCCTCTTATCTACAACCTTTTTCAATTCTGTAATATCATCCAGTTCCCAGAAAATCAAACGGTTCTCAACTTTGAACCTGCCATTGAAAGATTCCATATGAACATTTCCCTTGGCTCCATGCTCAGAATAAGAAATACGGGCTTTACAGTTCACGACAACTTCACGAAGCCATCTGTAACTTCTATAGACTCCATCTTGATCATGGTGAATGATTATATCTTCGATTCGCCGGCCTTACTTTCCTGAGCACAGATAAATGCCAGTGCCTATGCACCTTATGGTTGACAGCAAAACCCTGGTCTTCAAGCTCAGAAGTCGTCCGTCTGTAGCCGTATTCAGGATGAAGCCTTGCCTATCTCAACCTCCTTATGACCGATTAGTTGTTCAAGTTCCCGGATTTTCCTCTCATATTCATGAATGGTTGTTTTCTGTCCGAATATCCCGGGACCTTTCTTTTCCAACTCTTTCTTCCATTTGTGAATCGTAATCGGATGGACACCATAGCCCCGAGCAATCTGGGCGATCGCTTTTGAACTCTTGATGACTTCCATGACGACTTGAAACTTAAATTTTGGGGTATACCGTTTCCCATATTTGCCAGACATCATCAGCCTCCTCAAAAGGGCTTCTCTTTCGCTCTGATAATGCCTATTATAGCACGAAAATCTTAGCACTACAGGTGGTTCGAATTTTGGGGTGCAGTTCGTGACTCATTCAACGATAAACACTTATTTGCGTGTTCTAAAGCGTATGTTCAATATAGCCATGACGTGGGGCTACGCTCAATCAAACCCTGTAAGGAAAGTAAGGATGTATTCAGAGGCTGAAGCAAGAAGAGACCGTGTATTGAATCATGATGATGAAGTGCGGTTATTAAAATCGGCAAACAAGAAGTTAAGACAGATCATAATTTTTGCTCTTAATACAGGGATGAGAAGAGGAGAAATATTGAATCTGAAATGGGAAGATATTGATCTAGAGGGAAGAACCATTCTTATCAAGAAGAGCAAATCCGGGAAACCCCGGAAAGTTCCTATCAATTCCAGGTTATTTGAAAAGCTTATCAAATGGAAAGAAGAAAACAATAACTCTCATTTTCTATTTACTAGTTCAAAAACTGGAAAACCATTTAAGACTGTTAGAAAAAGCTGGGACTCAGCCTGTAAAGCAGCAAACATCAAGAACCTTAGATTCCATGACCTGAGAAGAACCTTTGGATCCCGGCTTGCCTTGGCCGGTGTTGACCTCAACCGGATTAAAGAACTGCTTGGCCATGCCAGTGTTAAAACCACAGAGATTTACCTTCATGCGGACAGCAAAGATATTCATAATGCTGTTGAAGCCTTTCTTTCAAGGCGGCGACACGGGTTCAAATCCCGTCGGGAGCGTTTTTTTCTATCTTTTTTTCATGAGGTCCCATTCGTTTCTTAGCTATAAGAATGTTTTGACCGGAAGAGGATACCCATTTAAAATCAGGAATGGAATATATTCCTGTTCACAAACCTGGATTGTATCATCATCTGCCTGAACGCCTTTAATACGGAGCCTGAGAATCTACTACGCTGGATAGTGTATCGTCAAAGCAAAAAAAAAGAACTAAAAAAGACTTCAATACGTATTAATAAGAGAGGCATTTGTTTGTATGGGGACAGGAATCCCTGAAACATTTCTGGCTTTGAGTGTGGATTTTGGTCGGAGACGGCTTTTAAAAAAAATGTGAAAACACATAAAGGAGCAACCGCTTATGAAGAAAGTCATTATAACCATTCTGGTTTTCATCATTGTTATGGGTCTCGTTTTTCTGGCTTTAAAGAGCTGCCGGAAGAAGAGCGATGTTCAGACGGAAAACACAGCCAAAGTGGAGAAAGGGAATATTTCCAGGACCGTGGTCGCCACCGGTAAAATTGAAGCTCTTTTTAAGGCCGAGGTCAAATCAAAAATAGGAGGTATTGTAAAGCATTTTTATGTTGAGGAAGGGGATCATGTCAGTGTGGGTCAGAAGCTCGTTGACATAGTGCCGCAGGCCACCCCTGTGGAACTGGTGCAGGCAAGAACAGAAGTTAAAGCAGCAGCCTTTGATAAAGAGGCATCCGAGAAAAGATACCTTAGAAGCAAAGAGCTTTTTGAAAGCGAACTCATTTCGGCAGAGGAATATGACCAGACCAAAGCAGCTTACAGAACAGCTCAGGCGCGTTTTTATGCTTCCATGGCCCAACTTCGGGTGTTAGAGCAGGGAGCGGATTTGTCCGAACTTATTGAGGGAATTGAACTGAATGATGAAGATAAAAAGCAAATAGAAACAGAGGCAAGAGAGGCCATCAACAGCATGACATTAAAAGCTCCTATTTCCGGAATTGTGCTTTCCCGGGATACTGACAAAGGGGGAGCTGTCATTCCGGTATCTTCGGCTTATGGAGGGACGGTTATAATGACGCTTGCTGATGTTTCAGAGAAACAGTTCCGCGGAGATGTGGATGAGGCAGATATCGCAAAAGTCTGCCTTGGCCTTCCGGCCAGAATCTTTGTGGAGGCTTATTCTGATGAGCATTTTGGCGCCCAATTGATCCAAATAAGCCCCCAGGGAAGGGAGCAGGAAGAAATTATAAATTTTGAGATAAGAGCCACTGTTGATGACCCTGAGGACAGATTGAGAGTGGGTATGTCAGCGGATGCAGAGATCATTCTTGAAGAGCATAAGGACATTCTTCTGATTCCTGAAGGAGCTGTCATATATGAAGAGGGCAAGACTTTTGTGAATGTGGAGGATAGTACTGTTGAGGAGGGACTGCGTAAGGTAGAGATTGAGAGAGGCATCTCGGATGGCCTTTTTACAGAGGTCCTCTCAGGTCTCAAAGAGGGACAGGTCGTTATTCTTCCGAGATAGTCGTTAATGAGAATCTGCTGGGATTTCCCTTTAAAAAGAGAAGGAAATGCTTTTAAATGAAGTGATAAGACAGGCTGTCACAGACCTGAAGGCTCACCGTCTTCGAAGTACGCTCACCCTTTTCGGAATTATCTGGGGAATCATGGCTATTATGATTCTCCTTGGATGGGGATTTGGATTTCGCGATCTAATGTGGGAGGGGATGAGTAAGATAGGAGAAGATCTGGTGGTTTTTTTGCCCGGCCATACTTCCATTGGAGTGGGGGGATACAAAACGGGAAGGCCGATCATACCTGAGATGAAAGATATTGAAGCTATCCGGATCCAATGCCCTTCAGTCCAGGAAATAAATCCGCAGGTGATGAGGTGGTATTATGTAAAGGTTGAAAATGAGTCCAGGCAGTACAATATACGCGGAGTGATACCTGCGGCCAAGGAGATGAACAACTGGGAAGTGGCCAAGGGGCGCTTTATTTCTGAATATGATATAAAAAACCGAAGGCGGTTTGCTTTTATCGGGAATAATGTCAGGAAACAGCTCTTTGGAGAGGATTCCAATCCGGTTGGCAGCAAGATGAAGATCCGGGGAGTGACTTTTCATGTGGTGGGTCTGGCAGTGGAAAAGGAACTGCAGGCTTCCACAATAAACAGCCGTCATGATGACCAGATCCTCATCCCTCTCAGCACGGCCCAGCAGCTGTGGGGAGATGGGAAAAGCCTGGATCTTATTTTTGTAACTCCAAAAGAAAACATCAAATCCGGGCAGGTTGTCTCTGAAATCCGCAGCCTTCTCGCAGAACGCCACAACTTTGATCCAGAGGATAGTGAAGCGTTGATGATTTTTGAATTTGCTTTTTTTGAAAAGATGTTCAACATTTTAGCCCTTGGACTGAATATCCTCCTTGGTTTGATCGGTGTTGTGACTCTTTTTGTAGGAGGAGTCGGGGTGATGAACATCATGCTGGTATCAGTGCAGGAGCGGATCCATGAAATCGGAATCCGCAAAGCCGTGGGAGCTAGAAAAAGGGATATAAGGCTTCATTTTCTGGCGGAAGCCCTGTTTATCACCATGCTCGGGGGCCTCATTGGTTTTCTTCTTGGCTCCGCTCTGTTGGGTGCGATAAATCTCTTGCCTCTGCCCCCATCTATTCCTCTTCCTCAGAATTCCATTGAACTGTCGTTAATCGTTGTCTTTGTGATGATTTTAACCGGTATTCTGTCCGGTTATATCCCGGCAAGAAATGCGGCTGAGATGGAACCGGCAAAAGCGCTTCAGTATGAACGTGGAGAGACTGTTTCAGGCAAGAAAGAACCAAAACCGCTCTGGACTTCCCGTACTCTGACGGGAGAGCTGATCGGCCAAGCCGTATTGGAAATCCAGACCAGCAAGTCCCGGAGTTTCCTTACCATGTTCGGCATATTCTGGGGGATTGCTGCTATTATCATCCTGACAGGATTCGGAACAGGATTTCAGAATTTTTTCGAGCGTGAATTCGGCAAAATGGGTGAAAAGACCATATATATCAGTGGAGGCCGGGTGAAGAGTGAGAGAGGCTCTTTCAGACAAGCCCGGAGAGTAAGATTGACAGAGAAGGATGTCAGGGCCCTTAACTCCTTTCCTTATGAAATAGAAAGGGCTCTGCCGGAATATGACTGCGGAAACCTTGTGGTCAAGTACAGGAATGAAAGCAGGGCGGTGCACACCCTTGGAGTGGTTCCGGATACATTAACGATGAGAAACTATATAGTCAGCAGGGGGAGATTTATCAATCAAGGAGATATAGAACGCAGAGAGAGAGTGTGTTTCCTGGGAGCCACCATTCAAGAAAGGCTTTTTGGAAGCCGGACCAAAGATATATCTGGGGAATATGTCAGTGTGAGCGGGATTCGGTACCGGGTCATCGGAACCGCTGAAACAAAAGGATACCAATTATCTATCAATAACTCTTTGGATGATGAAAAAATACTCATCCCGTTCACTACTGCTTTGAAGGACTTCAGCGGTAATAAGTACCTGTCGCGCGTTCTGGTCTCTCCTGTCGATAAGAATCGCTTTGATGAAACAGAGCGGGAGATCAGGAAAAGTCTTTCCAGGCTCCACCGGTTTGATGCTGGCGATGAGGATGCTCTCTATATATGGAGCCAGTTGGAAGGCATGGATTTTATAAATTATATTGTTCTGGGGCTTCAGATCTTTTTAGGGGGAGTGGGAGTAATCACACTGATGATAGGGGGAGTAGGAGTGATGAATATCATGTTTTTTGTCGTGACCCAGCGCACAAGAGAAATCGGAATCCGCAGAGCGATAGGAGCCTTAAAAAAACATATATTCTTTCAGCTTTTTGTCGAGGCATTTGCTTTGATTTTTATCGGAGGTCTGATCGGATTAGGGATCGGACTGGGATTGAATGCTGGTTTGTCCGTTCTTGTGGAAGCCCTGAGAACCCAGAGTCCACAGCTTATGATGCTTTTTTCACCGGAGAATTCCCTGCTTACATCCGTGATCACTGCTTTTTTTATGGTGATTGCAGGTTTTGTAGCGGGTTTAACGCCTGCGCTGAGGGCCATGAAGCTGGATATTGTTGAATGTCTCCGCTATGAATAACTCAGGAACGTAAAAATCAGTTATTCTTTTTTTTGTGTTTTTTATAAAGCCGGTACAGTAAAACAGCAGGGGCTTCATAAAAAGCAAGGATGATAGGGGACAGGATGAGCCAGTACATATTAAAGTCCGGAATAAAAAGGATAATAAAACCCACGAAGCCGCCGATAGCAAAGACTATGGATCCCACTAACAGCAAAGTGATTGAGTATCTCTTCATAGCTGTTTGTTCCCCAAGGATTCAGAATCAACTGAAATGAAAGTCCTCTTCACTGCAGACTTTAATGGCCGCTTCAGCTGCTTTTTCATCATAGAGGATTCCTTTATTTCTTCTGATTTCATTCAAGGCATCCTCAAGACTCAATGCGGCTCTATATGGTCGGTGAGATGCCATGGCTTCTATAACATCGGCCACAGCCAGAATCCTCGCTTCGATGAGGATTTCTTCCCCGGAAAGGCCGTCAGGATACCCGCTTCCGTCCATTCGTTCGTGATGCTGCCTCACGATGTCAGAAACAGGCCATGGAAATTCGATGCTTTTAAGAATATCAGCTCCCACTTTAGGGTGGGTCTTGATCATATTGTGCTCCACTTCTGAGATTTTGCCCGGTTTGCTCAGTATCTCCGCAGGAATATAGATTTTTCCTATGTCATGGAGTGTGCTTGCCATGCGTATTCCTTCTATTTTATCCTGTTCAAGCTTCATCTCTTTTGCTATTCTAACTGCCAGTGTTGTGACACGGCGTTGATGGCCGGCCGTATAGGGGTCTCGTGTTTCTATGGTGAAGGCCATAGCCTGAGCGACCCCTTCTATAACCTCTCTTTGATTTTCCAAGCTTTTTTTTATTTGTTTTTCCGCTTTCTTGCGCTGGGTGATGTCTGAGAAAGTGACCACAAGACCCGTTGTCTTGCCTCCTTCATCCTGGATAGGATTGACGTTTTGGTAAATGGGGACCTTGGCTCCTGATTTTGAGTGGAGCATGACTTCATGATGGATCCGGGTCCTTTTCCCTTCTAAAATCTTCTCAACAGGTATTATTAGGGAGATGTCTGTTTTTTCGCTGAATATGGGATAGATTTCCCTTAGGTTTTTATTAAAAGCATCATCAAGTTTCCAGCCGGTTATTTCTGCTCCCCGCTCATTCATAAAATTGACTTTTCCATTTTTATCCGTGGCAATGACTCCGTCTCCGATGTTTTTGAGGATCGTGGACAACCACTTTTCCCTTCTCTTAAGCTTTTTTTCCATAGAGAATTTATACAGAGCGATTTCAATCGTTGTCTGCAGATCGTGTTCTTCGAATGGTTTTAAGAGATAGCCGAAGGGTTCTGTTTTTTTAGCTTTTTGGATAGTGTTTTCATCTGAATAGGAAGTGAGGTAAACAACTGGTATATTGAGCTGTGTGTAGATAAAGCCAGCGGCTTCCACTCCATTCATTTTTCCCTTGAGCATAATATCCATAAGAACGATATGAGGAGATTCCTTTTGTGCTGTTTTAACAGCCTCTTCAGAAGAGGAGGCTACACTGATGGCTTTATAACCCAGACTCTGAAGCATATTGCAGATATCTCTGGCTACTATGATTTCATCTTCAACGACGAGGACTTTCGTTCGTTCTGCTGTTTTTAATTGATCTTGTGCCATTTTCTTTGATTATATTATAAGCATATATTCTAACATAAATAAGTCAATTTTTCTTTTAAGTATTATAGGCTTTAAAAGGCTTCCATGCATTGTCTCAGGTCTTGATCAGTATTCATCCCAGGGCTTGACTGCCAGGTCATTCAGTTCGATTTTTGAAATAGCGTCAATAAAACGTTCAGCGAACTCAAGGTTTGTAATTATGGGAATATTGAAATCGACAGATTTCCTCCTTATTATATAATCGTTTGTCAGTTCTTTTTCTTCAATGCTCTTGGGAATATTAATGATGAGATCGAGTTTTCTCTGCTCGATAAAGGATAGTATATTCGGTTCTTTTTTTTGAAGAGGCCAGTACAGTACTTTTGATTCAATACCGTTGTACTGAAGATAGTCAGCCGTGCCTCGTGTAGCGTACAGATTAAACCCCAGATCCATGAGCTTTTTTGCCTCTGGTAAAAACCGGGCTTTGCTTTCAAAAGGTCCTGTGGAGAGCAGAATGTTTCTTTTTGGATAGTCATATCCCACAGAAAGCAGAGCTTTTAAAAACGCCTCTTCAAAATTATCTCCAATACAAGCCACCTCTCCCGTTGATGCCATCTCAACGCTGAGCACAGGGTCAGCCCCTTTGATACGGGTGAATGAGAATTGAGGCGCTTTAACTCCCACATAATCCAGTTCAAAGCAGGATTTATCAATTGTCGGGAGGTCTAATCCCATTATGAGTTTTGTTGCCAGTTCAACAAAATTGAGTTTGAATATTTTTGAGACAAAAGGGAAGGACCTTGAGGCACGCAGGTTGCATTCTATGACTTTAACCATATTATCTTTGGCTATGAATTGGATATTGAACGGCCCGTTTATCTCCAGGGCTCTTACGATTTTTCTTGTGATTTTTTTCATCCTGCGTGTCGTTTCCAAATAGGTCCTCTGTGGAGGTAGAACCATGGTGGCATCCCCGGAATGCACTCCGGCATTTTCAACGTGTTCGCATATGGCATAAACAAAAAGCTCCCCTTTTTTTGCCACTCCGTCAAGCTCTATTTCTTTGGCATTTTCAATGAATTTGCTGATGATGACAGGGTATTCAGGGCTGACCTCAGATGCTCTCCGCAGGTAGCTCACTAATTCGCTGGCATTCAAAGCCACTGACATAGCGGCCCCGCTTAATACATAACTTGGCCTGATGAGGACGGGATATCCCACACTTTGAGCAAAACTTTTAGCTTCATCGATGTTGGTGAGTTCCTTCCATGCAGGCTGGTCTATGCCGAGCTTATCCAGGAGAGAGGAGAATTTATGGCGGTTTTCCGCATTATCTATGTTTTCGGGTGATGTGCCCAGAACATTGATTCCGTAGTGAGCGCACTTGGTGGCAATATTATTAGGGATCTGCCCCCCCATTGAAATGATGATTCCTTTGGGATTCTCTTTTTCATAGATATCTGCCACTGTTTCAAAACTCAGTTCATCAAAATAAAGACGGTGGCAGATGTCATAATCAGTGCTTACGGTTTCAGGATTGTAGTTGATCATTATGGTTTTGTATCCAAGGGACCTAAGGCTTATGACGGTATTCACACAGCACCAGTCGAATTCAACGGAAGAGCCGATTCTGTAAGAGCCTGAACCAAGAACAATGACATTATTTTTGTCTCTGAATTCGATGTCATCTTCCTTGCTGTTGTATGTAAGGTATAAGTAATTCGTCCGGGCAGGATACTCGGCAGCTAGGGTGTCGATCTGTTTGACAGACGGATAAAGAGAGAATTTTTTTCTTAACTCACGGACGTCCAGTTCTTCTTTTCCAAATATAAGTGCGATCTGCTTATCGGAGAAGCCGAGCATTTTGCTGTGGAGAAGAAGCTCTTTAGGAAGATGACGGAATGTAGAACCGGTAAGTTTTCGGTGCAGGTCAACAATATTTTTGATTTTATATAAAAACCAGGGATTTATTTGGGTGAGTCTCTGGATTTCTTTAATAGGAACCGTATGTATGGCTTCGGCTATAGCAAATATCCGCTTGTCTGTGGGGTTTTTAAGTTCTTTTTTCACATTTTCAAAATGCATATCATTACATACCAGGCCGTATACACCGACCTGCAGCATTCGTAGGGCTTTTTGCAGGGCTTCCTCAAAATTTCTTCCAATGGCCATCACTTCGCCCACACTTTTCATCTCGCTTCCGATTTTATTTGACGCGCGTTTGAATTTAGTCAGGTCCCATCTCGGTATTTTGACCACTACATAATCCAGGGCTGGTTCAAAGCATGCTTTTGTTGTTTTTGTGATGGAGTTGGGCAGGTCTATGAGGGAATATCCCAATGCAAGCTTGGCAGCGATGAATGCGAGAGGATACCCGGTCGCTTTGGAAGCCAGAGCACTGCTTCGGGATAACCGGGGATTGACTTCAATGATCCTGTATTCTCCCATATTTTTGTTAAGTGCGAATTGGATATTGCATTCACCGATAATATTTAGATTGCGTATGACCTGGATGGAAATATTTCTCAGTTTATGGTATTCGCGGTCATTAAGGGTTTGAGAAGGAGCAACCACAATACTCTCTCCGGTATGAATACCCATTGGGTCAAAATTTTCCATATTACATACGGTAATGCAGTTATCCTGATTGTCTCTCACTACCTCGTATTCGATCTCCTGCCATCCTTCAAGATATTCCTCAATCAAGATCTGGGGAGTGAAGCAAAAAGCTTTAAGCACTCTCCTCCTGAGGTCTTCTTCATTAAAGGAAAGGCTTGAGCCCAAGCCTCCAAGTGCATAGGCGATTCGTGCGATCACAGGGTAACCGATTTTTTTTGCTGCCTTAAGGGCCTGCTCCAAAGAGTTAACAGCTATGCTCCTTGGAATTTTTAATTTGATCTTGTTAAGACGTTTGGAAAAAAGTTTTCTGTCCTCACAATCCATCACGGATTTTATTGATGTGCCCAGGACTTTGAGCCTGTATTTTTCAAGAATTCCTTTTTTATAAAGCTCCACCCCACAGTTCAGTGCTGTCTGCCCTCCGAAACTAAGGAGGATTCCATCGGGCTTTTCTTTCTGTATTACTTTCTCAACAAAATAAGGAGTTACAGGGAGAAAATATATCTTATCTGCCAGATAGTCCGATGTTTGGATCGTGGCGATGTTCGGATTGATAAGGATGACAGTGATCTTTTCCTCTTTAAGGGCTTTGATGGCCTGGCTTCCGGAGTAATCGAATTCTCCGGCCTGCCCTATTTGCAGGGCGCCGCTCCCGAGCAGAAGGACTTTTTTCAAGGCTTCAATACCTCTAAGAATTCATTAAAAATAAATTCTGTATCCACTGGGCCGGGCGAATGTTCAGGATGGAATTGGACTGACATAAAAGGAAGTGTTCTGTGCTTGATTCCTTCATTCGTATTATCATTGATGTTTGTGAACCAGGGCAGCCAGTCAGGGGGAAGAGTCTTTGTATCAACAGAAAAGCCGTGATTCTGGGATGTGATATAGCAGCGTTTGGTCCCAGCTTGAAGGCAGGGCTGGTTTTGACTCCTGTGCCCGTATTTGAGTTTATAGGTGTTTGCTCCAGCAGCTAATGCCAGAATCTGGTTTCCCAAGCATATCCCGAAAACAGGGATTTCTTTTTCAATGCATTTCTTTACCCTTCCAATGACTTGTTTGACCATTTTCGGGTTGCCGGGGCCATTTGAAATGATAACTCCATCAAAAGAATGGGAAAAGAAGTCATAATCATAAGGAACCCTGAGAACACAGCAGTCTCTTTTTATAAAGCTTCGGAGGATACTGTTTTTGACACCGCAGTCAATGACGATCAGTTTGATGGTCCCCTTTTTATTGTATTCAACAGGTTCTCTTATGCTCACTTTCTCTACAACATTGTCTTTATTCGGGTCATAAAAGTCCACATCTCCGTTGAGGATGATCTTACCCAGCATGGTTCCTCTTTCTCTTAGAATTTTAGTCAAAGCTCTGGTGTCAATTCCTGTTAAGGCAGGTATGTTTTCTTCCATCAGCCAGGATGACAGGCTTTGGGCTGCCTCGAAGTGGTGGAATTCATTTGAATAGTCTGACACGATGAGACCTGAGGCATGAATTTTTTTGGATTCAAAGTATACAGATAAATTGTTTTTTCTTTTCTTTGAAGGCACTCCGTAATTTCCGATTAAGGGGTAAGTCAGGACAAGTATTTGACCTTTGTAGCTGGGGTCAGTCAAAGATTCATTATAACCCACCATGCCGGTGTTAAAAACGAGTTCACCTGATGTGGAAATGGGGCTGCCAAAAGAGATGCCACTAAACTCTGAGCTGTCTTCGAGTATGAGAGTACCGTGTTGCATTAAGTCACAAATGATTTTAGACATGTTTATATCATACGAAGCTGTCAAGGTCAAAAAAAACACCCTTTTTCCCCTTGGTTCTATGAATAATAAAGGAACATTGACAAGATGGTAAGAAATAAGTATCGTGTAAATTAGAATGAATACAAATTTAAAACAGTTACAAATAATATTGAACTTGCCAGAAAAGAGAAGCAGGCTTTAAGGAAAAAACTGAATATGGTCATCGGCGGTTTTTTCAGTGAGGTGGGGCTGAATCTTCTTGATAGGTTCAACGTATTTGTTGAGAATTCGAATGACCTTGCTGAGCAATTGAAAGTCACGAATAAATCCAATGGATCCAAAGGCGAGCCCGATCATATCAGGTTCGCCTCTTTTTAAATAATTGTTATTAAATTAAAATGATTATTGATAAATGAAGGATTTTGAAATAAGATAGGATTGGAGTATTTGTTATGAGAAGTGTTACAGACTGTCTGAACAATCTTAAATCAAAGGGATTTAAGCTGACCCTTCAGAGGCTTGCGGTCATAGAGCATCTTGAAGGAAACCAAAAACACCCATCAGCTGCGGATCTGTACGCAGAGGTAAAGAAGAAGTACCCGATGATATCCTTTGCGACGGTCTATAATACTCTTAAGATATTAAATGAGGCTCAAGAGATAAAGCAGTTGACCATAGGGTTTGATAAGGTCAATTTTGATCCTAACACAAAACCACATGACCATTTCTTTTGCAGGGAATGCGGGAGAATAATTGATATCTTTCCTGAAAAAAGGATGGGAGTGAAGGAAATTGACGGCCACCGCATCAATGAATGTCAGGTCTATTATTATGGAATTTGTTCTGAATGCATGAAAGCAAAAAAGAAAAAAAAGGAGAAGACTCATACCTGAGATCAGTCAGCAAATAAAAGATGCTATTTAGGGAGCCATAGTGCTGGAAATAAGCGGCCGAAAATTTTTCAATCATGCTGCGGATGACACGGACGATCCCGTAGCAAAAAAATATTTATGGAGATATCCGAAGAAGAGAAGTTCCATTATGACCTTTTACAGGCCCAGCATGATTCAGTCACAAATTCAGGTTTTTGGCTTGACGGAGCTGAATTCCAAATGGACGGGAAGTGGTGACAAAGTAAGAGAGGGAAAATATCTGACTGTCAATCCTGAGAAGCCAGCGTTATTATCCATTTTGCAAAAGATGCGGCTTCACTAAGGTCGTGTTCATCCGGATGAGTGCCGGCTGAGGCAGCCATATCAGTCCAGGCCCTGTGTTCAGGGGATTTTTTTAGAATTTCCAACGCGCTTAACGAGACTTTTCCTCTGCAGGAGAAGGTCCCCAGGAGTCTTGCTCCAGAAGCAAGGACTGAAGCGTGTTCTATGGCTTCTCTTGAAATCCTGCCTCCGGTGAGAGATCCGTGAGTTGAAAAAAGGGCTATTTTTTTATCCCTTGGGATTTTTTTTATAAAGGACTCCACGGCAAACGGCACACCGTGCGAGTGGACCGGAAATCCGATAAAGATAAGGTCATAATCTTCTAAGTCTTCTTCTTGAACTTCACTGATAGGCATTATTTGTTTGTCACCCTCTATGTTCTTGTATATGGATTCCGCCACTTTTTTGGTGTTTTCGGTTTGGGTGAAGTATGTCACAAGCGTATTTTCCATTGGCCGTCTCCAAAGAATTATTTCTGCCCTTTTCGAGAGCCTGCCTTAGCAAGATACAGACTTAATATTTATCACATGCTTCCCATTCAGTCAATTATCCTGACCTGTTCATAAAAAAATAGCGATGAGATCGCCATTTTTTAAGCTGCCCTATGTTTATAGAAACCTGACGGAGATATATCAGGACAGGAACAATGAAGAAAACGGATAGAAAGCTGATCCCGATTTTTTTCCTCTGCTTTAAAAGATGGGGATAGGGATTGGCAAAAAGACACAATGTCATCAGAAAGAGAATCCATCCCAGTACGGCCAGGACAGCCAGGACAAAGGGATGATTGAGAAGTAAAAAAATGAGTGCGACGGGAAGTAAGCTCCATAACGGGAAGCTCGGTTGAAAGATGAGTTTGAATAAGGAGGGATGCGTCAGATTGAATTTGGTACGACCGACTCCCATATTCCACTGGATATATTTTTTTAAGCTGTTTCTGGGTTTATGATACACGGTCAGTTCAGGGATGTATTCCAGAGAGAATCCTCTTTCTCGCATCCTGCGGGAGATATCGACATCCTCCCCTCCATCGTAAAATTCAGGATCAAAACCACTGACAGCTTCCAAGCTGTTTTTTCTAAAAGCGGAATTACATCCAGGAAGAAAATGAGGCTTTTTTTGGCCTTTTTTCATATTCGCTTTAAAGCCCATAGCGCCTCCTGCCGGATGCCCCACACAGGCGGCCCAAACCCCGAAACGGTTGGTGTTTTCAGGGGGATATGCGTTTCCTCCGATAGCGGCTGTCTCTATGTTTTTAAATGCCTTATTGATGATTTTTAGATATTCTGAAGGCACTATCGTGTCTGCATCGACAAACGCAGTAATATTATAAACAGCCTGTTTCCATCCCATGTTTCTCTGTTGACTGAATCCTTTCCTGCTTCTTATAAGCCTCACATTTTTGTATCCAGAGACGATCTCCGGGGTTGAGTCCGTTGAAGAATCAACAACAATAACTTCACACCTGTCCTTTGGATAATCCAGCTCAAGCAAGGAGTTGAGACAGTCTTTTATATTCTTCTCTTCGTTATAGGTGATGATAATTACGGATATTCCGGAAAAGTGATCATTATCCAAAAATTTATAATCAGTCATCTTCAATGAATTCCCATTCTAAGACACATCCCGGGATGAGCTTGTAGTCATAGACACAATCTTTACAGAAATCAAAGGAGTTTCTATTTTTCTGGAACTTTTTTCTGAAGTCCGCAACCTCAGGGCTGAACCAGATTTCATCAAATGTTTTCTCGTTTATATTTCCAAATGGATGTTCATACTTGAGATCAAATTCGCAGCTTGTAATCATTCCGTCAGGAAAAAGAGTCGGCTTTGTCCAGGGAAAACGGCACCAGTATTTTTTCGGCTTACGACTGACTTTAAATCCTTTTTGATAGCTGTACCAGCGGTATTTTTTTTGAACCGGTGCGTACTTCCTGTCGAGTTTTGAATCAGAATAACCTAACTGCCGGGTAGAAAAAGCCTTAAAACTTACCATATCTACGTCCAGGTCCCGGGCAATTCGCCTGAATTCATCCATTTCGTTTTCGTTATCCTTGGAAACGATCATACGCAGATTGAGCAAAGGTTTGCGGCTTCCGGATTTTCTCCTTGCTTCAACGATTTCACGGGTATGGGAAAGGACATTCTCCAGTTTGCCTCCCTTTCTGTATCTGGAATATGTTTCTTGAGTGGTTCCGTCCGCAGCAATAATGAGAGCGTCCAGTCCGGATTCAACAAGTTTTTGAGCATCAATTTTAGAAAATTTGTTTAAATTGGTGCTGGTAACCGTGCGGATGCCCTTTTGTTCCGCATATTGAGTCATTTTAATAAATTCAGGATTGAGAAGAGGCTCTCCCCAGCTCCAGAGTATGATGTATATCAAGTAATCTCCTGCTTCGTCGATGAATTTCTTATAGGTATGAAACGGAAGGAGGCTCTTGCCTTTTGTCTCCGGATTATGAACGGGACATAGTTTGCACCTCAGATTGCATATTCCTGAAGGAGAGATGTGAGCCATATAAGGATATCCAAGGGCGTGACTTATCGGGAGGAGTCTGTTTATCCCTATAAGAAACAGGTTCTTGGTTTTTTTCCATGAAAAAGAATGGGATTCCAAGGGGATGCGGTCGAATTGAAACCTGATTTTTCTTTTAAACAGCAGCCTGACTGAATTTTTGAGTAAAAATTTAATATCCATTGTTTTTGCCTTTGCTTCCTGAAAAATCCATGAGTATTTTTTCTAAGTAGATGAAAAGGCCTTTCCTTTTATCTAAGCTTTGCCGGGTGTTCGATGGTTGTGAGAGTTTTTTATAGTCTGAATATATTTTAAGCAGTTCCCTGGAAGAAAAGGCTGCTAACGCAAGGCCTTGTTTGACCATAGTCCGGGCAAAAATGAGTTGATGGTCATCCACGTGTTCTCTGTGACAGGCTTTTCTTGGAAAAAGAATGGGGATTTTTCTATGTTTTAAACATAGAATAACGGTTCCCATTCCGGCGTGTGAGATAATCAAATCTGCATCTGCGATTCTATCTTCCATGTCACGGTAATCGAGAAATCTGCAGTATGAACAATATTGCGGATGATAAGAGGAGTGTCCGATCTGGACATATGTATCTTTAGGCAAAATATTTGAGAAAACACTATCATCTATAATTTTTATGAGCCTGTTAAAGGATAGTCTTTCTGCTCCTACGGTTACAAATAATTTCAAATGACCTGTCCTTTATAAACAGCTTTTTTATATGAGGCGGCTAGTTGAGGCCACTGCACAATGAAAATGTCTGCCAGGAAATAAACTAGTTTTCCGGTAAGAGAAAGACTTTGAATCCGTGCCATTGACTCAATATAAATAGTCTTTATAAAAAACAGCTTTCCTAATAGAAAAAACGGTACACATATTCCCGCCCCTGTTGAAATGAGGACCGTTGGTTTCTCTTTGAGTATGACTTTATATGCGAGGATAAGATTACGAAAAAAATTTAATACGTTTCTATTAGTAGGATGGTATCCATAATAGAAGACTTTGTTCTTCAAAAGAGGTTTTGTGTCGCATGAAAGAAAAGACACCCAGAAATGATTATACTTGCTCCATAGAGAGTTGAGACTAAGAAGCTCTGCAAAATGTCCTCCGGAAGAAGAAATCAAACCTATTTTCATCTCTCGGTCATCCATTGAGTCAAATCTTTGTTTATGAGCCGTTTTAACTTTTGTGTATCTTCTTCATATTCATACTGTAGTATTTTTTTGTATTTAGACGGCAGTTCCTTTTTTTGTTTTGATATCAAGGATATACATACTTTTTAAAAAAATGACAACTGAAATATTTTTCCGGATAGCCGTGAAGCATGGAATAAGGCACAAAAAATCCCAATGTATTTCAATAAAAAGATGAACGGGTTTACAAAGACAAGTCTAGAGAGAAAAGGTTATTTTAAAGCAAGCCCCATTTAAGCTATCTATTTTTAATTTTCCTTTTATCTGCTCCACAAGGTCCATGACCAGATTCATTCCCAAGGAATTCTCGGTTTTTTCTTCAAAATTATTAGGCAGGCCTACACCGTTGTCTTTAACTGTCAGTTCTATGTTTTTACCCTTTTTCTTTTTAAGGCTTACGGATATTTGTTTTGGTTCTTTGTTTATATTATTGAACAGACTTTGTGAGGGAAAGGCATGTTTTAAAGAGTTGGATACCAGTTCATTTGTGATGAGTCCCAATGGAATGCTCTCATTTATGTCTAAGCATATTTCATCCATATCAAAGTGCAGTTTGATGCTGCGTTCAGAAGTGTTGTTTATAGACATTAAATGCATGGTCAGTGTTTTGGTATAATTGGAAAAGTTTATTTTTTCCAATGAGCTGGACTTGTAGAGCTTATCATGCACTAAGGACATGGCTTTTATTCTGCTTCGGCACTGGTTGAATATCTGTTTTATTCCCTCTTCCTGTATGTTCTTTGCTTGAAGATTGAGTAGACTTGATATGATCTGCATGTTGTTTTTCACACGGTGGTGGATTTCCTTCAGGAGCACTTCTTTTTCTTCCAATGATTTTTTTATCTGTGCTTCTTTTGTTTTAATGATGGTAAGGTCTCTGCTTATGCCCACAAGCCCGTTTATATTTCCTTTGTCGTCGAATATAGGAGATTTTAAGGTGTTGAAATAGACAGCTTCTCCCGCTTTATCATCACTTTCTTCATCCACACTGACTAAAGTCCTCTTTTTGAGTACTTCTTCATCGCTTGATCTGCACTGTTCAGCCAGGTCTGGGTCAAAGAATTCTTCATCCTTTTTACCGATAATGTCTTCTTTTTTCAGGCCGACAAAATCAGCAAAGGCTTTATTGACAATACGATTTTTAAGATTTTTGTCTTTTAAGTAGACCATGTCGGGAATGGCGTCGAGAAGTGTGTTGAATGATTGTTCAAACTTTTGCAGTTTTTTTTCAAGTTCTGAATTTTTATACTGTAATTCGCTGACTTTTTTTTGGAGATTCCTTACTGCGGATGTGGTTTTATTTTCCATAATAAATAAAGACTACCAGATCATGCTGGCATATGTTTAAAATATAATTATAGTATAATCTTCACTCAAGTCAATTAACCTGACTTATTCATAAAAAAATGGCGATGAGCAATTTTTTGTTTTGATATCAAGGATATGCATACTTTTTAAAAAAATGACAACTGAAATATTTTTGTTTGTTTTTACTTTCATTTTAATCGCCATTTTTTTACCATATAGGCAAGCCGATCTCACTGCATCTGCTTTGTTACAGGGTACTCGCGGTGAAGGACCACAGCTTCGCACCCTGTGCCTCGCATCTGCAGCAACCTCGACTTGTGAATAATCCAGGT
>JAGGYH010000032.1 GCA_021162615.1 Candidatus Aminicenantota bacterium | reverse complement strand
CGGGAGTTCCAAGGGGGGTAAGTCCCCCTTGGTCGCAGGGCAGAGCCCGAGAAGGGGAGGCAGCGAGTCCAAAGGACGAGCGTTGGAAGGGGAAAGTTGTGTTTTCCCCTCCAAAAGAACGGTGTGGGAAAATCAGCGGGCTGAAGAACCAGCTTTCCTGATGAAAGTCAAAAGCATAAGCCATATCTGAATTTCACCTTTTCCAGGGCACATAAGGAACAAGGGGCAGTTCCTGCTTTTTGATGACCCTGTAGAAAGGAAACACGTCTCCCTTTTCAGGAACAAGCTGGTACTTCCAGTAGCGGATGAGACCGTATTGAGACTCTGGCTCCAGCAAACATGGTATGAGATTAGCCCCCTCCTGAGCGCAGGTCACATAAAAATCACCCTGTTTGGCCACGGTGTTCATCTCTTTTTCCTCCATACTGATCTTCTGCGGAGGCAGATAATCATATTCAGCTTCAGCAATATCCGTGATTGTATAGACCTGTGCGTCCAGAAAACAATCCTCAATAAAAACATCGACCTTTATCCTGTGTTTGACAAGTGTATCTATGACATCCCCGAATTGAGACGGAATAAGGTAAGCTAAGGGCCTGATAACGCTCTTTGTGGGCGAGACTTTCGGAAACCAATTTGTTACCACTACTTCTTCTATTTTTCTGTCTGACGCACGGGAATAAGGAACCACATCCCCGTATGTCAGAGGGTCCCCGGCTTTTTTATCCTCTTTGAGTAATCCGAGAATCGGCCTTTCTGTCCTTACAAACCGGTTGATTTTAATAAAAGGCTCTTTTTCATCACGCACGTACTTCATTCTGAGATGAACCAAATCATCCTCTGAGTACTCACCTGCCTTCTGGAGCAGCTTCTTACGAAGCCCCCGCACAAGGGAGATGATCTCCTTTCCGTGTTCTCCGATTCTTTCGGCCATGAATCTCAATCCATAATACTGATAATGGGTTCTCTCTCCAAGCGTCTCCAGGTCATGGCGGGAAGCGCCTTCCTGAATAAAGGAGAGACTCTCATAAATCCCGGGACTGTTTCTTCCATCATTCAGGTCTGTGGTGCTGTATCTCATCATAAATTCTCTTGTTCCCCTGTCATCCTCTGAATAATTTACACCAGCAGAAGAATCAATACCCATTCTTTGTCTGACCAGATACTCATAAAAAGTGATGTTTTTCTCCTTCAGCTTATGGTTGACTTCTGATAAAAGGACATCCCTGGAAAATTCCTGTAGAGACGCATCTATATTTGGATTGGATACACATCCGATTGATACCTGATAAAAATCATCACCTTTTTCATGGACATCCATGGTTGCCTCAGGCATCCATTCCCTGAATACACGGTTGATCGCTTCAGACTCCGGGGACTCGAGTTTGACTTGATCCCGGTTTAAATCCAGATCCTGTTCATTCTGGCGCACATCGAACCAGTTTCCGTAGGGATTTGCTGCAGGAAGGATTAAAAAATTTACTTTGTGTAAAAGAGTCTGCAGCTCTCCGACTGTCAGATCTCTTATCAGCATCAATGAGGCTTCTTTAGCTGACTGTTCGTTCCCGTGCTTAGCGCCCACGATATAAAATGTTGGTTTTGACCTGTTCAAATCCACTGGTGAAGAAACGCCTTCTTCCGTGATAATGCACAACAGTAAATCCTTAGAGCTGTATTCTTCACGGGCAAGGGTTCTTCCCACAACCCTGACTTTCAGGTTCCCTGAGATCTCAGCCAGGTGACTCAGGAAACGAGCTATAGCCTGATGTTGAGTGTACTCAGAGTAATGCGCCTTTTCCGCGGGTGTTTTTATCGGTTCCTGAGCAAAAAAAAGGCAACCCGTGAAAAACAGCAAACAAATCATAAAGGCAATGTTTTTGCTTTTATATTTTAAAATCATGAACCCCCTCCAAATAATGGCATAAAAATAATTCTCGGATTTAGTTTTCGAGATAATGTCTCTAATACTTGATGCTCACTCATCCTCATCAGACTTTTTTATACGCCCTTCTCTTATTGACTCTTCTATAATGTCTTTTTGTAAATGAGCAGGCACTTCTTCATAATGAGACATTTCCATAATAAAAGAACCCCTTCCCCCAGTAATCGACGTTAAAGTAGGCTCGAAATCGAGCATCTCTGCCATGGGCACTTGAGCTTTAATGATTCTCATATTCCCTTTTTGCTCCATCCCCTGGACTTTTCCTCTTCTCCCGTTGAGATTGCCCATAATGTCTCCCATATAAGTCTCTGTTGTGTATACCTCTACATTCATAATCGGCTCAAGTATGGTGGGCTTGGCAGCTTTAATCCCCTTTTTAAAGGCCAAGGAGGCGGCCACTTTAAAAGCAATATCCGAAGAATCGACTTCGTGATAGGAACCATCATAGAGTATGGCCTTAAAATCAACAGTCGGATACCCGGCTATGATCCCTCTCTTTCTGGACTCCTCTATGCCCTTCTCCACAGAAGGAATATAATTTTTTGGGATAGCTCCCCCGAACACTTTGTTCTCAAACTCAAAATCTTTTCCTCTCGGGAGAGGCTCAAATTTTACATGAACATCTCCGTACTGGCCCCGTCCCCCGGTCTGTTTTTTGTATCTTCCCTGGACATCCGACTTCCCCTTAATGGTTTCTTTGTAAGAGATCTTAGGCGGCTTTAATTCAACATCCACATTAAACCTCTTCTTCAGGCGTTCCGTTATGATCTCAACGTGCAGCTGTCCGTTTCCGGAGATAATCAACTCATTTGTTTCGGAATCCCTGGCAATTATGGCTGTTGGATCCTCATCTTTAATTCTGTATACAGCCTGGGAAATTTTGTCCTCATCTTCTCTGGTCTTCGGTTTTATGGCAAAAGAAATGGAAGGTTTTGGAAAGTTTATGGGCTTAAACTGATAGTTACTGCCTTTATCACAAAGAGTATCCCCTGTTGCGGTCACTTTTAATTTAGCCGTGCCCACAATATCCCCGGCGCCTGCGCTTTCTATCTCTTCCTGTTCTTTTCCCTGCATGAAAAAGAGCCCGTTAAACTTTTCATTTTTATCCTTACCTGTATTAAAAACCGAACTGTCCCCGGTTACTTTACCGGAAAAAATCCTCATGAGGGATATTCTCCCTGTATAAGGATCTGATATGGTCTTAAAAACAAAAGAGGAAAAAGGACTATCCGCTGATAATTTCACGGAACCCTTTTCTGCCTTTATCTCTTTTCTCTCCAGAGGATTAGGAAGCAAATCAACAATGCCGTCAAGGATCTGATGGGCCCCGATATTTTTTTCCGCCGAAGCCAAGAATACAGGAAAAATCTGCCTTTCAAAAACACTCTTTTTAAATCCATCCACCAATTCCTTTGCAGAAAGTTCTCCGTTTTCAAAATATTTTTCCATAAGCTGCTCATCATTTTCAGCAATCATTTCCGTGAGTTCTTCTGCTTTTTTTTCAACCTCTTTTTTCATGTCTTCAGGTATATCTCCCTGCTTAAAACCGCCCGTTTCTCCCCCCTCGAATAGATATGCTTTCTTTTCTATTAAATCAATAACACCTTTAAAATTTTGTTCACTGCCGATCGGGATCTGGACAGGCACGGCTTTGCGGCCAAAGAAATCCTGTATGGAATTGACCGTGCGGCTGAAATCTGAGTTTTCTCTGTCAAGTTTATTGACTATAAAAATTCTGGGCAACCCCAATTCTTCCAGCATTTCCCAGCATTTCTCCGTTCCCACTTCCACACCGGAAACCGCACAAACAACCAGAGCTCCGGCATCAACAGCTCTGAGGCTTGCCCTTGTATCCCATAAAAAATTGGAATAACCAGGACAATCTATTAAATTGATTTTATGATCATTCCACTCAAAATGACAAAGGGCGGAATTGATGGATATTTTCCTCTGTTTCTCATCAGGGTCATAATCTGTTATGGTATTCTCTTTATCAACTTTGGTTAATCTGTTCGTGACTTTTGAATCAAACAAGAATGCTGAAGTAAGCGAAGTCTTTCCAGAAGAACCGTGGCCTACAATCGCAATATTTCTTATTTTATCAGCTGAATACTGTTTCATTATGAAACCTCCTGTGTATTTAAAATAACTCTTATTGGATTCAGGATTTACCGTAAAAAACCACCAAAATCAACGGTTATCATACAATAAATCGCTGTTTAGACTCAAGATGTAATTGCAATACAACAAATAAATTTTAATGTATGGAAGGCTCAATCTTCAATGCCGCTTCAGCCACACATTCAAATTTTCTCCAGCACGGCCTGCAGCTCATACGGAAGGGGAACAGTAAACTCCTGCCGTTTCCGGCTTTCAGGATGCGTGAAAGACAAATAATAGGCGTGAAGGAACAATCTCGGCGTTATGGACGATTTCATTTTTTTCCTTCCATAACGCTTATCCCCTACAATAGGGTGACCGGAGGCAGACATATGGACTCTTATTTGATGTGTCCTTCCCGTAATTGTCTTTATTTCAAGCAAGGTAAAATCCTTAAACGTTTTCAAGACTTTGAAATGTGTCTCTGCTTGTTTCGGCTTCCTTGTTCTTACGGACATACGGGCTCCATTTTTCATATGCCTCCCGATGGGCTGCGATATGATTCCGCTCTTTTGCATACAATGTCCCCAGACCAAAGCCAAATATTTTTTATCAACAGTCCTCTTTTTAAACTGCTCTTTAAGATCATCACATGCACGCAGGTCTTTAGCAACGACCAGTAAACCTGATGCATCCTTATCAATCCTGTGAACAATACCAGGCCTTTCCTTAGGGCCTACTTTTTCTATCCCTGGAAAATGCCACATCAAAGCATGGGCCAGAGTGTGCTTCAGGGCACCGACTCCGGGATGCACCACCATTCCTGATGGCTTGTTTATTACAGCTAAATATTTATCTTGATAAATAATATCCAGAGGAATGTTTTCAGGATAAATCTCAACAGCATCAGGAAGATAGTATGTGACTGCAATTCTGTCTCCGTATTTTAGGCGATAACTTGGTTTTTGAACTATCTCAGAGTTGACATAAGCCCTCTGCTCTCGAATGATACTCTGGACTTGAGAACGGCTCAGTTCGTTAAGGCGCTCACCCAAATACACATCCAGCCTTTTTCCTGTCTCTGACTCATCTGTAAACCTGAACTCTTTATGCGGCACTTTTTTTCTTCTTTTTTAAGAAAAAAATCAATCCAATGCCCGCTATGATCCCCAATATGCAAAAAAGCTGTGGCATTGTGAGGCTTAAATAAGGCGATGCCTTATCAATCAGGATAACTTTCGCTGGATGATCCCCCCTGTAGAATTCCGTGAAATACCTGATTAAAGAATAATTAATGATATAAAAAGAAAAAACGACCCCATCCACTTTCTTTCTTTTCAGTATCATAAAAAGGACAACAAAATTGAGAAAATTCAAGGCAGACTCATAAAGCTGAACAGGATGAATGGGTGTGCCGATAGGGATCCCTGTAAGATTATGAGCATAGTCACTGGAGAAAACAACTCCCAGCGGAGTAGAGCACGCACGGCCGTAACAGCATCCTGCACTGAAACATCCAATCCGGCCAAAACCATGCCCCAGAGCTATGGCCGGAGCTACGACATCAGCTGTTTTCCAGGTCGGTATCTTGTGTCTGTGTAAATACCAGAGGGCAAACACCAATCCTGCTAAAAGTCCTCCCTGGAATACCCCCCCTGACCTGGCCAGAGCCAACAGTTCAGAAGGATATTTTGTATAATAAGAAGCATTCCCTAAAAAAAGTGCGAGTTTGGCGCCGATCAGGGATATGATGATGGTATAAAAAGCCATGTCAATGATTCTAACAGCTGGGAGCCCTCTTTTTTTAGCCTGAACATAGGTAAACCATAGTCCAGAAGCTACTCCCAGCGCCATCATGAACCCATAGGTATGGATGGTTAAAGGTCCGATTTTTATGAGCACAGGAAACATTTGTCACCTCTCTTAAAAAGCAAAGCACAGGCCATCAACACAGCCCCGATTGTAAGACAAGAATCAGCCACATTAAAGGAAGGCCAATGCAAACCATTAATATAAAAGTCAAGAAAATCAATTACATAACCTCTTAAAAGCCGGTCCAGTAAATTACCAAGAGCTCCGACTATAATTAAGGAAAAAGTAAATTTTAAAAATCTTTCTGAAGCCGGCACTTTGATGAAAAGGTAAATGATCACAGCAAACGCCATGAGCGAGACTAGCGTGAGTATCATAAAAACGATGGAATTTCCCGGCCGGTTAAAAATACCGAAAACAGCCCCTCTGTTATGAATATGGCTTATATTAAAAAATCCTTTTATGACGGTTACATGGCCTCCATACGGGACATAATGACTTACGACACTTTTGCTCACCTGGTCACAAATCAACAAACCAGCCATAAAAAGCAAATAATAAAATGTACGTTTCATTTTTTTATGGAATCAACGACCTGTTCACATCTTTTACAAAATTCCGGATATTTTTGACTAGATCCGACCTCCGGAGAGTAATTCCAGCATCTCTCGCATTTTTTCCATCCCACCCTGCAGACCTCAATTTTCACCTCTTCCCTGGCGTCATCTTTTAAACTCACGGAAGAGACAATAAAAAGTTCGGGAAGGCTTTCTTTATACTTTTCCAACAATGGATACCAAGATGAATCAGCATGAACGGTCACCTGTGCTTCCAGAGAATTCCCAATGATCTTCCCTTCCCTTGCCTCTTCAAGTTTTTTCAATACTTCCTCCCTGATATTGCCAAGCCTTTCCCATTCTCCGAACTCCGCTTCTTCCAGCCATTGCTCCTTAAAATCAGGAAAGAACTGAAGATGAACCGAATCTGTTTTTCCTTTGTAATCAGCCAGGGCTTCCCAGGCTTCTTCAGTAGTAAAAGGGAGAATAGGAGACATCAGGATTAAAGTTGTTTTGAGAAGCCTGAAAAGGGCTGTTTGGGCAGATCTGCGCAGCGTTGAGTCCTTTTTCGAACAATACAGCCTGTCCTTTATGACATCCAGATAATAGGAACTCAACTCGACCGTAAAGAAATTGTACAAGGTGTGAAACACAATATGATATTCATATTCCTTATAGGCTTTTATCACTTTTTTCCCCATGAGGGCGCATTTATGCAGGATCCATCTGTCAAACAGCAGCATGTCATCCGATTCTACGCTCTCCTTGTCCGGCTCATAATCATATATATTACCCAGCATGAATCTCCATGTATTCCTGATTTTTCGGTAGGCTTCGATCAGCCTCTGAAGAGTCTGTTCTCCATACCTTGCATCTTCTTTAAAATTGAGCATTGCTACCCAGAGCCTGAGGATCTCGGCTCCATTTTTATTTATGATTTCTTCCGGCTCTATAATATTTCCCAGGGATTTCGACATTCCTCTTCCCTGTTCATCGAGCACAAAACCATGTGTGATACAGGTCTTATAAGGAGAGCTTCCCTTGGCAGCTACGCCTATGAGAAGAGAACTGTTGAACCACCCCCTATACTGATCGTGACCTTCAATATAGACATCAGCCGGCCAGGGAAGTCCTTGTTTTTTACCAAGAATATTATGGCTGGCTCCTGACTCAAACCAGACATCTAATATATTGCTTTCTTTGTCGAACTCCGATGAACCGCACTCAGAACATAATACTCCTTCAGGCAGTAATTCCTCTGCAGATTTTTGAAACCAGGAATTGGCTCCCTCTTTAGAAAAAATATCCGAAACATGCCGAGTTATATGCTCATTGGCGAGAACAGCCCCGCATTTTTTACAGTAAAAAGCTGGAATAGGAACTCCCCATGACCGCTGCCGGGAAATGCACCAGTCCGGCCGGTTTTCTATCATTTTTGCAATGCGCCCTTCGCCCCAACGAGGGATCCATTTCACGTTTTTTACTTCATCCAGCGCTTTCTCCCTGAATCCTCCTGCATCCATAGAAACAAACCACTGGTCAGTGGCCCTGAAAATAACAGGATTCTTACAGCGCCAGCAGTGAGGATAAGAGTGAGTAATATCGTCTGTTTTCATCAGGCTGCCGGCTTCTTTCATGTCTTTAATGATCTGCTTGTTCGCGTCAAACACATTCATCCCTGCGTATTTTTCGACATCACTGGTGAAATTCCCGTTCTCGTCAACAGGAGTATATATTTTTATTTTGTATTTAAGCCCTGTTAAATAATCTTCCTGACCGTGTCCCGGAGCCGTGTGCACACATCCGGTACCCTGATCAAGAGTCACATAATCCGCGAGAACAAAAACAGATTCTCTATTAATGAATGGATGCCTGGCTTTCATCCCTTCCATGTCTATGCCTTTGAATGTGACGAGAATATCTGGATCTTCATATCCCAAGTCTTCTGATATAAGCGGAATCAGCCTTTTTGCTGCGATCAATATTTCACCGTTGACCTTAAATGCGGAATATTCATGTTCTGGATGGAAGGCAATGGCAAGGTTGGCAGGTATGGTCCACGGAGTGGTCGTCCAGATAAGCACAGACACTTTTTTCCCTTTTAATTCAGGAAACTTCTTTGACAGGTCAGTCAGAACAGGAAACTTGACATAAATCGAAGGAGAACGGTGGTCATGATACTCGATTTCTGCTTCTGCCAGCGCAGTCTTACAGTGGATGCACCAGAACACAGGTTTTTTCCCTTTATATATGTTTCCGGACCGAAAAAAAGCTGCCAAATGTTTCAGGACTTCACTTTCATAACGGCTGTCTATAGTCAGGTATGGGTTTTCCCAGTCTCCAAAAACTCCCAGGCGCTTGAACTGTCTTCTTTGAATATCCACGTACTTCAAAGCATATTTTTTGCATTTCTCTCTGAATTCAATGATAGACATGTCTTTCTTTTTACTGCCTATTTCCTGGTCTACCTTGATCTCAATCGGCAAACCATGACAGTCCCATCCCGGGATGTAAGGGGCTTGAAAACCTTGAAGGTTTTTTGTTTTGACTATGAAATCCTTCAATATCTTGTTCATAGCCGTACCCAGGTGAATGTTTCCATTTGCATAGGGAGGGCCGTCATGAAGGACAAAAGCAGGACACTTTCTTCTCTCTTCAAGTATCCTCTGGTACAGCTTCATGTTTTTCCATTTTTCTAATATCTCTGGTTCTTTCTGGGCAAGTTTTGCTTTCATAGAAAAAGACGTATGAGGAAGGTTTAATGTTTCTTTTATAAATTTCTTATCTGCCATATCCAGCTCCAATATACCTGACCCCTTCATAAAAAGGGTCAAAATCAATCCAGGTTTATCAATAGAGTATAAAGTTTAATGACAATTCTTTCAATACCTATGAAATAAGATTTATTATAAAATATCAATCTGACCTATTAAGGTAAACCTGGATGAATCAGAAGGAGCCAAGGATAACACATCATAAAGGAACAAAGATGCCTTCTTTTTTATTTTATAAAATGAGCACCTCTGCTTATCGGATTATTGAGTGCAGCCTTGGTGATCAGCAGGGCTACCTGGATGCCGTGCTTCAGCCCCACGACCTTTTCATCCATAAGGGATTCTTTATAAAATTTGTTTATCCGATGATTGAGATAGTCAAGGTCTGCTCTGGCTCTTTCCAGTCTCTTGTTTGTTCTTATGATCCCGGCATAATTCCACATCGTATTACGGATGTTCAGCCAATCCTGATTAACCAATGCCGGATCGATTTCTTCTCCGTCTTCAGGATAGTACCACTCATGAATATCCTTAAAATCATACACTTTCTTTGGATCAAAATGAGCGACAATATGTTTGGAAGCTCTTGTCCCCCAAACCAACCCCTCCAGCAAAGAAGTGGAAGCCAGCCTGTTTGCTCCGTGGACTCCCGAACATGCCGCCTCACCCACCACATAAAGAGACTTTAATGTGCTCTGGCCATAGGAATTCACAAGAACCCCTCCGCAGCAGTAGTGAGCCGCAGGAACAACAGGAATGGGCTCTTTTGTGATGTCAATCCCGTATTTCAAGCATGTCTTGCAAATATTGGGAAATCTTTTTTTTATATTTATTTTTGCATAGGAGACAAGGTCCAATAAAACATAATTCGAATTGCTGTTTGTCATCTCTTCATAGATCGCTCTTGTCACCTCATCCCTTGGGGCAAGCTCCCCTCTTCTGCTATAGTTCTGCATAAAGAGTCTGCCCTCTTTTGTCTTTAGTTTAGCGCCTTCTCCTCTGACTGTCTCTGAAATCAAAAAGGCATCGGCATCCCTGTGAAACAAAGATGTCGGATGAAACTGGATATACTCCATATTGATTATCCGTGCTCCGGCCCTGTATGCCATGGCATATCCATCTCCTATGGCTGATTGAGGATTCGAACTGTAAAGATAAACAGCACCGCAGCCACCCGTCGCAATGATGGTGTACGGAGCCAGCACTGTTTTTACTTTTTTACTCTTATTATCCAGGATGTAGGCACCGATGCACTGCGGTTCTAAATAATAAAAACTCGGATTCTTGGCATGATGGGGAATGGCTAACAAATCAACCGCGGTATGGTCCGGCAGAAAGGTTACGTTGGAAAAGGACTTCAATTTATTTATAAACGTCTCTTCTATGGTCATCCCTGTTGTGTCTTTAACGTAAAGAATCCGTCTTCGGGAGTGGGCGGCTTCCTGAGCATAATCCAGTTCATCCGGATATGTCCTGTTAAAAGGAATTTTCAATTCCTTTATTAATATTTCATCAACAAGCTTTTTACCTTCGTTTGTTAAGATTTTTACCGCCTGTTTGTTGTTTATCCCGTCACCTGTCTGCATGATATCCTGCGCTAAAAGCTCTGGATTATCATCTTTTCCTAAAGATACAATTCCGCCTTGAGCATAATAAGTATTGGATTCTACGAGTTTCTTGTTTTTTGATACAATAATGACCCTTACTCCGCTTTTTGCTGCCTCCAGGGCAGCGCTGGCACCGGCGATCCCGCATCCGATAATAAGGACATCCGTCTCTATGATGTGTTCTTTGTTTTGATTTCCCATGGTCCCTTCTTTATAAAAATTCCATACTGATATCTAAAGACTTATAAGAATGAGTCAAGCTCCCGACCGAGACAAAATCAACACCCAGGCCAGCCACTATATTCAAATTGTCAAGAGTGATGTTCCCAGAGACTTCCAGCGGGATTTTTCCTCCTGCCAGATTTACGGCCCTGCTCATCTCTTCAGGGGTCATATTGTCAAGCATAATGATATCAGCTTTATATTGAACGGCTTCTTTCACTTCTTCCAGACAAGTGGTCTCCACTTCTATCTTTATATCCTCTCCGACAGCCTTTCTCGCTCTCTGGATTGATTCCTTAATGCTTCCCACCAACCGCAGGTGATTATCCTTAATCAGAACCATTTCAGACAAATCAAATCGGTGGTTAACTCCCCCTCCCATTCTCACGGCATATTTTTCAAGCCTTCTTAAACAGGGCGTGGTTTTACGCGTATCCAGAAGCCTGGTCTTTGTCCCCTTTAATACATCCGCATATCTCCTGGTTAAAGTCGCTATGCCCGAAAGCCTCTGGAGAAAGTTTAGCGCTAGCCTTTCTCCTTTAAGAATTGAAACGGAAAAGCCTTTTATCCTGGCCAGCTTGCTGTGTTTATCGAATTCCTGTCCGTCCTGTCTGGACTTCTCGAATTCTAAGGAACGGTCAATTTTGTTAAACACTCTCTCCGCGATATCTATCCCAGCCAAAACTCCTTTCTCATGAGCAATGATATGAGCCTCTGATATTGAATCAGGGGCTATGATGGATTCAGATGTTATATCACCCTCAGGCATATCTTCTTTTAAAGCTGCCTCAATTATTTCGTCTAATTTTTCAAGTTTCACGGTCAGCCACAAACCTCATTTCATCTTTAAATTTTATGATATACCTGGATTGTTCACGAGTCAAGATTGCTGAAAGCTAGCTGAAATTCAGGTGTGGACGAAGCGCCATAAAAGATTTAGCCTTCGGATGCAGGAAGTCGATCCTGGTTATTCACGAGTCGAGGTTGCAGCAGATTTTATGAATTACCAGGATCACCCACGGACGGGGGGAGTTGCGCAGCAGCCGAGAACACAGTGCGAGGAATGGCGTTAAAAATCTGAAGGGAGCACAAGCCATATCTGAATTTCAATTTAAAATTAACATTTCCTTGAATTTCTTATAACATACAAGCGTGGGAAAAAAGAAAGCTGTAACATTTTTTTTATCTGTGGTCATTTCTATAGGGCTTCTTCTTTTTCTGTTTACCAAAATCAAGTTCAGCGATTTTATGCAAACTTTCCAAAACATCACTATCCCTGCCCTCTTAGGATTTATGTTTTTTTCCCTCTTAGGAAGCGGCTTAAGGGCCTGGAGATATAAATGGCTTCTTCTCCCTCATGCCATAAAATGGAAAGACATACTTATGGTGACATTTATCCGGAATCTCTTTGTGGATCTATTTCCGGCAAGAATAGGGTCCCTTTCCTATATATACATATTAAACAAAAGACTAAAATACAGTTTTGAGGCCTCAAGCTCTACGTTTGTCATTGCTTTCTTATTTGACTTCCTCACGCTGAGCCCCATTCTCATCATGGCCATATTTTTTGTCGGTATGGGCACCGCCTCCTTCTCTATACCTATAATGGTCCTCATATCCGTCATATTTTTTCTCATCTTTTTTCTTATATTATGGAAAGCAATCCCTCTATCCAATCTGTTTTTAAAAATATATAGCTCCTTCCTGAAGATGACCAAACTAAGAAAGAAAAAATGGGCTGATTTTTCTATAGAAAAAATAAAGTCAAGTATGGACAGCCTGGAACAAATACAAAAAAGAAAGATTTACTGGCCGGTGTTTTTGCTATCTCTGTTTATCCGCATTGCTAAATATACCTCACTCTACCTGCTGCTTTTTTCCCTGCTCCACAGCCACGGCATGCTTTTTAATGCTGTGAATTTCTTTAAAACGGTTTTAGGAATAACCGGAGCTGAACTGAGTTCCGCCCTTCCTGTCAAAGGAATCGGAGGATTTGGAACCTGGGAATCAGCCTGGATGCTGACGAGTAAACTCATGAACTTTGAAAACAGGCTGGCCATTATTTCCGGAATAGGAATTCACTTGATAAGCAACCTGTTCGAATATGCGCTCGGGATCATAAGCCTTTTGGTCCTTTACTTGCCTTCCTATGATAAGAGAAGGAAATAAACATCAGGTCTGCATCTAAAAAAAAATTGCCATACCCGTTTTTTTTCTATAAAATAAAGAAAAAGTATTTTTATACTCGATCCAGAAAAAGACATGGATTCTTAAATAACGGGATATCCTCTTCTCAAATAACAATTTATTTGGAGTGAAAAATGTTAAAAAGAACTGCGGAAGCCGATACAAGAAGGAAAAAATATCTTAAAAACCTCATCAATAAAACCCCAAAAGATATAAAATTTTGCGTGCTTGCCGCTGGTCACGGAGGATTGGCCATGGCCGGGCACTTAGCCATCATGGGATTTAAAGTCAATCTTTACAACAGGGGGAAAAATAAAATCCTTCCTGTTAAAGAACGCGGGAGCATAAAAGTCGAAGGCGAAGTGGAAGGAGTCGGCGAAATAAAAAAAGTTTCTAATAAAATTAAAGAATGCTTAGAAGGCGTGGATATCATAATGGTTGCTGTACCTGCCATTGGACATCGTTTTATGGCCGAAACCTGTGCGCCCTATTTAAAAGAAAACCAGATAGTCGTGCTCAATCCGGGCCGCACCCTCGGGTCACTGGAATTCTTCCATGTGCTTAAAGAAAAAGGGCTCCAAACTATCCCTTTTATAGCCGAAGCTCAGACATTCATTTACGCTTCAAGAGCTATCGGGCCAGCTCATGCAAAAATATTCGGTGTCAAAAATTCTGTCCCGGTCGCAACACTGCCCGCTTACTGGATCCCGGGAGTAGTAAAAGCCCTTAACATCGCTTACCCACAGTTTGTCCCGGGAGACAATATTTTTAAAACAAGCTTCAACAACATCGGTGCGGTGTTCCATCCGGCATTGACCGTACTCAATGCCGCCTGGATCGAGGAAACCCATGGAGATTTTGAATACTATGTCCAGGGTGCCAGTGAATCCGTATCTAAAATATTAGAAGCGATTGACGATGAAAGACTCAATGTCGCTGCCGCTCTCGGTATCAAAGCCATGAGTGCAAAAAACTGGCTTTACACAGCTTACAGTGCTACAGGGAAAAACCTCTATGAGGCCATACACGATAACCCCGGCTATCTCGGAATCAAAGCTCCGGACAGGCTACATCACAGATATATCGACGAGGATGTGCCCATGAGCCTGGTAACACTGTCTTCTTTGGGGAAAATGCTTAAAGTCGAAACTCCTACCATAGACCTTATTATACACTGTGCTTCAATAATGAGGGGAATTGATTTCTGGAAAACAGGACGTACAGTAGAAAAATTAGGACTTAAAGGAAAAACCATCAGGGAAATCCGGATGTTTGCAGTGAGCGGAGAAATCTAATCCATTAAAATCCATTAAAATCCATTAAAATCCATTGAAATGCAGGATATCCTTGAGCTTTCTCTTCGGCACATGAAGGCGTCCCTCTTTATCTTTCCAGTACTTAATCGACTCCCTCATAATTTCTTCGACGGGTTCTTCAGCAGGATATCCAAGTGCTAAAACCGAATCGATCACATACGTCTCGGGAATTTTTAGCAGATGTCTCACTTCTTTTCTCTCTACGGATAAAAGCCAGCAGCTGGCAATACCATATTCCCAACCCACAAGAATCATGTTCTCCACAGCAGCTCCAACGTCCCATTCATAATGATTGTCCTTAATATTTTTATTCACCAGTGTCACAATATAAGAAACCGGCTCATTTCCTGGTCGTGGATTTCCTTCAGGCGCAATGTAGGCGGCCCACTTTAAGCATGGAAAAATTTTTTGGCAAATGTCTTTATTCGTGACCACAATAAATTCCAAGGGCTGGCAGTTCGCTGCTGAGGGCGCCAGTCTCCCCGCATTCACCATTTTTCTCAAAATCTTCTCATTAACCGGCTTTTGTTGAAACTGTCTTACCGTTCTTCTTGAAACAACGATGTCATAAAGACTCATGAATATATTCCTCCAACATAGATACATAATACAAACAATTCTTCATTTTAATTATGAATTTCATTTGTTTCAATTCAAATTATCATCCTGAATAATTCAGGTTATTTATATCTCATGTGGTATTCTTTCATGTATCCTGAGTAAAAAACCCCTGACGACTGCTTGACTTTTTTTCGAAAAAATTAGTTAATTAATGTGTAAAAGGGTAAAGCCGTGAGTGAAAAATTTGATGACACCTTTCAGGCCAGCTCAAACAAAGCAGAAGAGGGCATAGATAAAAAACAGCTTGATGAAGTCAAAGATATCGTCAATCAGATAGAAAAAGTCTTCTCTCAGATGAAAATATTCTCATCCGACCATGAAAATGTTGAAACCTTCATAGATCTTCTCTTTGTCAAAATGTCACAGTACCTTCAAAAACACTGGAAACTGGAAATCGGGATTGAAGAATTTTCCTTCACTTTCAAAGGCATCCCTTTTTATACTGAACGAAAGACAGCAAAAAGCCTTCCCTATCTTTTTCACAAAGACGGACTTAAAATGCTGTTTTTTTATAAAGGATTGCTCAGGGATGAACTCAAACAGTTCTTAGAGATCGTAAAGGAAGATTCCTCTTTACCTCCGGAGGAAAGCGATATTGTCATATCTCTATGGGAAAAAGATTTTGCGAATATCCAGTACTTTGCGCCTGATGACTATTTGGAAAGCAAAATCGGGATCGGAATGGAAGTCCCGGAATATAAAATAGACAAGAAAAAACTCTTTTCAGGAAAAATCAACCTAAAGCCTGAAGACAAGTCATTTTTAGACAATAAAGATGATTCAAGCGTTGAGGAATCATTTAAGAAAACATTTGAAAAAGGTTGGGGAACTGAAGAAAAGAGGCTCTCAAAATCTGAAGAAGAGCTCCTTCTTGATATGGTTCAAAACCATAGAAAAGAGTCAGAAGAGAAACAGTTGAAAACTCTTATGATCGATATCCTGTACTTGGAGAAACGGCCTGAGAAAGTCACGTCTTTGATAAAACAACTTATTAACTACGTCAATCAACAAATAAATAAAGGGAATTTCGAGATAGCGTTATCCATTTATCAGGAAGTACTTGAGCTAAAAGAATATCTTTCCGAAAATGACGCATCCAAAGAAAAACTGGTCCGGAAATTTTTCGAGTCTTCTGAGATCGAAATCACGCCTCCCCAGGCAGAGGAAATATTTGACAAGGAAGATATTAAAGAGTTTGACGCATTTCTTAAATACATATCCTTTATGGGAGCTAAATCCATTCCCGTTTTAAGCCATCTCTATGACAGAATGGAAAAGCCAGAACAAAAAGATAAGATCATAACCGCACTCAAACAAGTCGGAAAAGACAATTTATCCGAACTTGTTAAAATCGCCCGTGACGAAAGACCGGAAATCACCTTAGAAATCATTATGATTCTCGCTGATTCAAAAGAAAAAAGAGCCATGAATCATCTTGTCAGTTTTCTCAGCTTCAGGAATAAAAAAGTCCTTCATGCAGCCATAAACGCCATAGGCCGTTTTAAAAATCCCAGCGCCAATAAAATTCTTTTTTCTCTCCTTTCCAATGAAGATCCAGAAATAAAATCTCTGGCAGCAGAAAATATTCATATGGTAGAAGAAGATCCTGTGTTTGATAAAATCCTCCAAATAATCAAGGATAAAAAATTCTTGAAAGAAACCAGAAAACAAAAGCAAGCACTGCTTTTAACGCTGGCAAGATCAAAAAGCAAAAAAGCATTTGGTCTTTTAGAAAAAATTATAAAAAAAGCAGGGTTTTTTTCAGGAGTCAAAAAAGTCGAAAGCGCTCTCTGTGCTGTTGAGGCCCTTGAAAAGTCAGAGAACCTTTCCGGATACGCAATAATAAAAAATATGATAAATTCGCATAACAGAAAAATAAGAAAAAAGTGCGCAGATGCAGCCAATACGTTTTCCCGAAAAATAAAGGAGGAAACTTCTCGTGAATGATTCTGGGTCTGATAATAAAAATCCAAATCCTCCTGAAGGCAAAAACAGCCCGCGGTTAATCAAAGAAGGGATTAGAATTGTTTTCAGGCTTAGCAGAGCTTATCGCACTTCTCTCATTTATGAACCAAACAATTATATCTATTTAAGACAGGTAAACTTATTGCATAGTCAGATCAAATCCGCCTTGAAATCATATGGAAAAGCATTTCTCACGCTCAAACAGAATTCTATGGAATTCAACAGTCGGAAACTGAAATTCAGTTTCTCCGACTATCGTATATTTAAATTTATTCAGGATGAATTCAAAAAGAAGGAAATCGGAGAACTAAGCTTCCTTCCGGGATTAAAAAAAGAAGAATTAAACAAATTTATCATTCTTCTTGCCAAAAAAGGATACGACCCCAAAGATCCATACAAAGATTTTATTTCTGAGATCAAGAAAAAAAACATCGAGAACATCATTGTGGAAAAAATCCCATCCTACGAGAAATCCAAGAAAAAAAACAGGGATACAAAAAATCTTTTCTTCCTGGGCATGACTCATTTGAAGGAAATGTTCCAGCAGACTGGTAAACTACAGGACCATGTATCACTTCTCACCACTAAAAGACTTATGCAGTCCATATTCAATCATATCGCTGATAACGAATCCTTTATGCTCGGACTGACCAATATTAAAAATTTCGATGAGTACACACTCAACCACTCCGTAAATGTCTGCGTCCTTTCCATATCACTGGGCAAAAAGCTGGGGCTTGACAGAAATGAACTTGTTGACCTTGGCTTAGCTGCCTTTTTTCATGACTTTGGTAAACTTGACATTCCAAAAGATATTCTTGTCAAACCCAGCAAGCTGGATAAAAAAGAAAGAGAAACCATAGAAAAACATACTTTTTTCGGAGCTGTGCGTCTCATGGACTTAAAGCAAGGGACTTCCCTTCCCATAGAAGCTTTGAGTGTTGCGCTGGAACATCATGAATCAGACGGAAAGGTCGGGTACCCGATACTGATAAGAAAAAGAGCCATAGACCTGTTCAGTAAGATCGTTAAAATCGTAGATGTTTACGATGCCATGACCACCAGCAGACCCTACCGGAAAAAGAATTTTTCTAAAGAAGAAGCTTTATCCTATATATTAGAAAAAGGTAGCAAGGAATTCGACCCGATAATTCTTAAAGTCTTTGTAGACATGATCGGAATTTGCCCTATAGGCTCTTTGGTCCTGCTTAATACCGGTGAAGTGGGAATTGTTTTCGAAAAGCACGTTGACCCTCAACATATCATGAGGCCAAAAGTCAAACTTATTTCAGACGAAAACGGAAATAAAAGAGACGGCGACATTGTGGACTTAACAGAGAAAGATGAAAATAATAAATACAAAAGAAACATTGTAAAAACACTGGATGAAAGTGATTATGATATTCGGACAGCGGATTATTTCGTTGCTGAAGCCGAATGAAGATCAGATATGGCTGGTTGCTCACTAAAGATTTTTAACGCCATTCTACGAGCTGTATTCTCGGCTTCTGCGTAACTCCCCCCGTCCGTGGGTCAAACATACTCGAAGCTCAGCTTTACTGAGTTCCCTCAAACACAGCACTCCGAAGGCTAAATCTTCAAAATCGCTTCAGCCACACCTGATCTTATTAAGGAGTACGCTTTTCATGTAAAATAAATAACCTCATGCCATAACCAGACTTTCAGGCAGGTTGGTTCTTCAGTCCGCTGATTTTATGAACAATCTTATAATTAATATAGATTGTTCACGAGTCGAGATCGCTGCAGATGCGAGGCGCAGGGTATAAAGCTGTGGCCCTTCACCGCGAATGCCCTGCAACAAAGCAGATGCTGTGAGATCGGCTCGCCTGAAGGTAAAACCAGCCTGCATTAAATTTAAATATAAAACAGAGAAAAAGAGACATACTCTGTTTGTTTACCAGACATCAAAAAAGGACAGATTATGAGATAAGGATGGAGAATGCAGGCTGATTTTATGAACAATCTATATTTTGACTTTGGCTGCACTTCATATATAATAGGCTAATTCAAATTTTAGGAAAAACGAATGTTTCTTTTTAAGAAAAAAAGAAAAAAACGCGTATGTGTCATCGGACTGGACGGGGTTCCCTTCCCAATGATCAATGACCTTGCAGAAAAAAATATCATGCCCTCCTTTTTAGACCTGGTAAAGACAGGGCATCTCCATAAAATGAAAGCCAGCCTTCCTGAGATTTCTTCAGTGAGCTGGACAGATTTTATGACGGGAACGAATTCAGGATCGCACGGAGTATTCGGCTTTACCGACTTAAAAAAGAATTCTTATGAACTCAGATTTCCGAATTTTCTAGATGTTAAAACAGAAACCATCTGGGACAAACTGGCCAAAAAAGGCAAAAAATCCATTGTTATCAATCAGCCTTCCACATATCCTGCCAGAAAAATCAACGGCACATTAGTATCAGGATTTGTGGCCATCGAATTATCAAAGGCGGTCTATCCGTTAAGCACCAAACCTCTGTTAGAAAAAATCGGTTACCAAATAGACATAGACACTTTCAGGGCAAGAGAGGACCATGATTTTCTATGGAAAGAACTGGATAAAACTCTTGCCGGCCGTGAAAAAGCCTTTGAGATGTTCTGGAAGCAAGAGTGGGACTATTTTGAATTTGTCATCACCGGAACTGACAGACTGATGCATTTCTTATGGAATGCCTATAAAGACGACTCTCATCCCCTTCATGACAATTTCCTTGAATATTACAGAAAAGTGGACCAGCTCGTTGGAAAAATAACCTCAGCTTTCTATAAGGAAACCGGAGGATACAAAGGCTTGTATCTCCTTTCGGATCACGGATTTACCGGGATAAAACAAGAGGTCTATCTAAATACTTGGCTTAAAAAGAACGGATATCTGGATTTTGAAACAGAATCGCCTCAAAAACTGAATGAAATAACTCCAGAATCCAGAGCTTTTGCCATGGACCCGAACCGTATCTACATAAATCTAAAAAACAGATTCCCTAAAGGACGTGTAACAAAATCAGAAAAACAATCCTTAAAAAAGGAACTAAAGGAAAAATTAAAGAATTTAAATTTCGAAGGTGAGCCTGCCGTTGAGGAGGTCTTTGATACGGAGGAAATTTACTCAGGCGGAGAGATAAAAAACGGCCCTGACCTCATTGTTCTCTCCAAACACGGCTTTGACATGAAAGGCTCTATAAAGAAAGAAGAAGTTTTCGGCCGTTCAAACTTACAGGGCATGCACAACTGGGATGAAGCTTTTTTCTGGGCTGACGAGGAAAAAGGCCCTGATCTGTGTATTTCAGACCTCAGCAAGATAATATTGGAATCGATAGATTAAAAAACCATGAAAAAAAAATATGTCCTTTTTATTTTACTCCCTTTATGTTTGCTTATTATCCCTGTTTCCTTAAGAGCCTATATCGGTCCCGGAGCGGGATTTGCTTTTCTTTCATCATTCCTGGTTTTTTTTCTTACTTTCCTTCTAGCCATATTTTCTCTTCTTTCATGGCCGTTCCGGTTCTTCTTTAGATTGATAAGAGGGAGGAAAAGCTATAAAAAAAGCTCAGTTGACCAGGTCGTCATTGTAGGACTTGACGGGATGGAGCCCACTCTTGTGGAAAAATATCTGGAGGAAGGCAAGCTTCCCAATCTGTCAAAACTCAAAACATCCGGAACATACAAGAGACTCGGCACCACGATACCGGCAATCTCACCTGTGGCGTGGTCATCATTTATGACAGGATGTCATCCAGCAAAGCACAATATATTTGACTTTTTGAGCCGAAACCCAAGCACCTATCTCCCTGATCTCTCTTCAGCCCAAATCAGCAATCCAAAAAAGTTTCTGTCTCTGGGAAAATATAAAATACCTCTATCAAAGCCGGTCATCAAAGGCCTGAGAAAAAGCATTCCTTTTTGGAAAACTCTGGGTCAAAACGGCATTTTCAGCACGATTCTTCGAATCCCCATCACATTCCCGCCGGAAAAATTCTATGGACATCTGATCTCAGGCATGTGTGCTCCGGACCTTAAAGGCAGTCAGGGAACCTTTTCTTTTTACAGCTCGGAGAAGACAGACGTAGATGAGGGAGGCATGGTTATTCCTGTTGATGTGAAGAACGGCCAAATAGAAACTTATATATCAGGCCCCCAAAACTCACTTCACAAAAATGAGGAAGAAATCCATCTGCCTATGAAAATCCTTATCAACAAAAGCAACGATTCTGTCGCCATTAAAACCTCAGGGAAAACCTTCCATTTAAAAAAGAACGAGCTGTCTGACTGGATAAAAATTACATTCAAACCGGGATTGGGCATGAAAATAAGAGCCATATGCAGGTTCTATGTCTCTGAAATATCCCCCAAATTCAAGATGTATATGACGCCTTTAAACATAGACCCTGAAAAACCGTCCTTGCCGATCTCCCATCCCTTCATTTATTCGGTTTATCTGGCAAAACTATTGGGTCCTTACAATACTCTGGGAGAGGCTGATGACACATGGGCGCTGAATGAAGGAGTAATAGACGAGGATACCTTTCTCAAACTCTGTTACGACAACCATAAAGAGTCTGAAGATATGCTGTTCAATGCAATGAAAAAAACAAGACGCGGTGTCATTGCCTGCTGGTTTCAGGTTACTGACAGCATCCAGCACATGTTTTTCCGGTATCTGGATAAAAAACACCCTGCATTAAAACATGCCCGTTCGGAAAAAAGCGAAAAGGTCATAGAGGATCTTTATACAAAAATGGATGATCTGGTGGGAAGAGTCATTGAGAAGCTGAATAAAAACTCCTGTTTGATCGTCATGTCCGACCATGGATTTAAACAGTTCAAACGCGGTGTGAACATAAATTCGTGGCTTTACAAAAACGGGTTTTTAAGTCTGAAAAAAGGCAAAAACACAAGCGGCGAATGGTTCAAAGATGTTGACTGGGAGCGCACAAAAGCTTACGGACTGGGGCTGGGAGGAATTTATATTAATGTCAAAGGCAGAGAAGAGAAAGGCATTGTCGATCCGGGAAGAGAATACACCGCTCTCAAATCAGAACTCAAAACAAAGCTAGAAAGCCTGAGGGATGAAAAAGAAAACCAAAACGCGATCAGGACGATATACGACAGAGATAAAATCCCTTCAGGTCCTTATAAGGATAATTGTCCCGACCTTATAGTCGGATATCATAATGGATACAGAGTCTCTTGGGATTCTGTGACAGGAAAAGTCGACTCTCACACATTCCAAGACAACATAAAAGCATGGAGTGGAGACCACTGCATTGACCCTGAGATAGTACCGGGAGTCTTGTTCTGCAACCGAAAAATAGGCCAAAAAAAAGCAAGTATCGTAGATATCGCCCCGACTGTCCTCAAATTATTTGGGATAAAGCCTCCTGCCCATATGGATGGAACTTCTCTCCTCTAAAGCATTCAAACACAACCTATTTCGTGCTAGAATAGATATAGAAACAAAAAGAGGCCCAAAATGAATAACATAAACAGAAGAGAATTTCTTAAGCTGGGTTTGGCGGCAGGCTCTTTATTAACTCTCTCCCCTTCCAATATCCTATCAAAGACCTTGGGGAAAAAAGCAACTCGAAAGAAAATAATTATACTGGGTTTTGACGGAATCGATCCCCAACTTCTGAAAAACTGGATGGAACAGGGGAAGCTCCCTGCGTTCCGCCGTTTATGGGAGTCAGGAGATTTTAAACCCTTAAGGACAAGCATTCCCCCTCAAAGTCCTGTTGCCTGGTCCAACTTCATAACCGGAATGAATCCCGGAGGACACGGCATCTATGATTTCATTCACAGGGATCCTGATACCTATATTCCCATATTTTCAGCATCCAAGACATCGGGATCCAATAAAAAAATATCCATTGGGGGATATGAATTTCCTCTTTCCGGCGGAGATGTGAAGCTTCTTAGAATGGGGAAAGCTTTCTGGCAGATACTTGAAGACTATGATATTCCATGTACCGTCTTTAAGATCCCCTCAAATTATCCTCCTGCAGATACAAAACAGAGGACCTTATCAGGTATGGGAACCCCGGATATACTCGGAACATACGGGATCTGTAATTTCTACACCACCAAACCCTCAGAGATAGATCCTGACATAGGAGGCGCCAGAGTCCATGAAGTCTATGTCATAGGGAATCAAGTGCATGCCAAACTTCCGGGCCCGGATAATGCCTTTAAAAAAGAACATCCGGAGTCCTATATAGACTTTACCGTGTATATAGATCCTATGAATCCTGTGGCTAAAATTAAAATACAGAACCATGAATTCATACTCAAACAGGGCGAATGGAGCAAGTGGAAGAGAATCAATTTCAATATGATCCCCACTCAATCCGTCAAAGGAATCTGTAATTTTTTCTTAAAACAAGTCCGCCCTGAATTCAAGCTCTACGTCTCTCCGGTCAATATTGATCCTGCAGATCCGGTTCTTCCCATATCAACACCCAAATCCTATTCAAAAGAACTGGAAAAGGAATTCGGTCCTTTCTTTACAAAAGGCCTCCCTGCAGATACCAGTGCCCTAACCTATGGATTTTTGGATGACGGAGAGTTTATCGAACAGGATGACCTCGTTTTAAAAGAACGTCTCGATATTTTTGACTATGAACTCAAACGCTTTGATTCAGGAGTTCTTTTTTACTACCTCTCCAGTACGGACCAGAGACAGCATATGTTCTGGAGACACATCGATAAATTAAGCCCCATCTATGACGAAAAATTGGCGTCTCAATATAAAGACACTATTTTTAATATTTATCAAACAGCTGACTATGTCCTGGACAAAACCATGAAAAAAGCAGATAAGGATACCATTATCATGGCCATTTCAGATCACGGCTTTTGTCCGTTTCGCCGTCAGTTTAATATAAACACATGGCTGAAAGAAAACGGTTACCACAAACTCATTGATGAAAGAAAACAGGGAGACACCAGCCTTTTTATGAACACTGACTGGAATAAAACACAAGCCTATGCCATAGGCCTTAACGGCCTCTACATCAACCAGAAAAACAGAGAATCCAGGGGTATTGTTTCTCCTGGTACGGAAAAGGATAACCTCGTTTATGAAATAGCCCGAAAACTTGAAAACTATAAAGACCCTGAGACAGGAGAAAATGTGATCCTCAAAGCATTTATTTCCGATAAAGTCTATTCCGGAGCTCAGACCTCCCATTCCCCGGATATTGTACTGGGTTTTAACAAAGGATACCGTATTTCCTGGGCCTCTCCCTTGGGAAGACTTCCGAAAAAAATAGTCGAAGATAACAGGGACAAATGGAGCGGGGATCACTGCATGGCCCCCCAACTGATCCCGGGTATACTGCTGACCAACAGAAAAATTAAAAAAGCCTCCCCTTCGCTTTATGATTTGTCCCCTACAATGTTAAAAATATACGGGATACCTATCCCTGAAAATATGGTAGGAACACCTATTTTTTAAAGAGAGGAGCTTTAATGGGAAAAGGAAAAATCAAACTGGAAAAAGAACTTTTAAAAAAAATAAAAAAATTCGCATCTATGTCAGGTTATTCCTCTCCTGAAGAATTCATAACTCACTGTCTGGAAAAAGAAATTGCCAAACTGGAAGAAGCTGACTCAGAAGAAGAAATCAAGAAAAAATTAAAAGGATTGGGCTATATCTCTTAAACAAAAGAGAAATTCGAGCGCTTAAAGAAAAAAATGATGAATGTCCTTAATGCGGTTCTCAGCAAAATTTTCGAAATCATCTTCATCCCGTTTCAAAATATAAATCCCTGGTACGGGATGATCGTTATTTCCTTATTGACCGGTATTCTCATGCTTTATGTATTTAAACTCACTTCTGACCAGGAAGGAATAAAAAAGGCAAAAAATAAAATCAAAGCCCATCTGCTGGAAATGCGGCTTTACAAAAACGACCTCATCACTTCTTTTAAAGCCCAGGGAAATATCCTTGTCTCAAACTTTAAATACATGAGACATTCAGTTAAACCCTTGCTGGTCATGATCATCCCCATATTACTGATTATCATCCACTCGAACTTCTGGTTTGCCTATGACCCCTTAGATATTAATGAAAAAGCTTTACTGAAAATAAAACTGTCCGAGGAATACACTCCTTCGAATTTTGACATAAAAATCATTGGCAATGATTTTGTAAACATAGAGACACCCCCTGTGCGAATAGACGATGAACATGAAATAGCGTGGCGTTTTTCAGCTTTAAAACAAGGAGTCCATGAGATCGAAATACAGGCTGGTGAAAAGTCATTGACAAAATCAGTATCCATCGGTCAAAGGCCCTTAAGCAAAATATCTCCTCTCAAAAAAAGAAAAAGCATAATGAACGAGCTTTTGTATCCGGTTGAAAAGCCCCTGGATAAAAACTCTCCTGTAAAATCCATAGAAATCTCTTATCCCACATCAGGCCTTCGTATTTTTGGTATGAACATTCACTGGATCATAAGCTTTTTCATTCTTTCCATAATCTTCGGATTTTCCCTTAAAGGATTGTTTGGAGTGGAAATCTGAACCTTATCTGACCTTGTTAAACCAGACTACTTCTTGCATTTTCTTTCTTTTTCTCTCTCTGGAAGGCCGTTTATCATAACGGCCCATGGCTATCAGAGCCACAATTTTATATTTTTTTGGGATATTAAAAAACTTTCTTGTCTTCCGTACATTGAACCATCCCATCCAGCAGGTCCCGATCCCTAATTCTTCCGCTTGAAGAACTAAATGCTCACCTGATATACCGATGTCAATAAGATGGAACTGGATTTTTTGTATCTGTCTACCGATCCGGTGGGTTATTACATTCATCCTTGCCATGACAAGGATGAACACCGGCGCTTCCTTGGCAAATTTTGATACAGAATAGATCCCGGAAAAGGCTTCTTTCTCATATCTTCTCTTTACTGCAGGATCATCTATAACCAGGTATCTCCAGGGCTGTGCATTTTCTGCTGAAGGAGCAAGCCTGGCCGCTTCCAGGCACTTCAAAATTTCCTTTCTGTCCACTTGTTTTTTATTGAACCTTCGGATGCTTTTTCTTTGGGTAACAATCCGTAAAAACGGAGTCATCTTATCTTCATTTTGTTTTTCTATCATTTCTCTCACTCCGAAAAAGAATTATCCCATTGTACGAGATATAAGAACCGTAAGACAAGCCATGCCTGAAATTCAGTAAGCTGTCCTTAACCTCGACTTGTTCATCATCCAGGTAAAAAACATTTCAGTTGTCATTTTTGTTGAAAGCATGTATATCCTTTAAAGCAAAACAAAAAAATGATATGGATATATCAGGCAAAAAAGGAGGAGCGCGTGTTAAAAAAGACTGTATTGACATCGATCATAGTTTTTTTATTCATTTCTTTCCTTTATGCTTTTGAACCTCTCTTTTGTCCCCAGATCGCCAGTTATAAAATAGAAGTAATCCTTGACACTGAAAACAACACACTTGAAGCTCACGAAATCCTTACCTGGGAAAACAACACAGAAGAGCCGACATCTGAACTCTGGTTCCATCTCTACTGGAACGCTTTTCAGAACAGCCAGAGTACTTTTTTGCGGGAATGTTCGCGAATGGGATATGACCTTTCAGATATTGGTAAAGACGACTGGGGATACTGCCGTGTCCATTCAATCAAACTCATGGAAGACCAAGACATTCCTGGTGAAGACTTGAGTCTGTCTCCAGAATACAAACAACCTGATGACACGAATGACAGAGACCGGACCGTCTTCTCTGTACAGCTCCCCCGCTCCATTGAACCCGGGGAAACCATTTCAATAGAAATAATTTTTTCATCAAAGGTTCCGGCTCCCTTTTCCAGAACCGGAAGATATAAAGACTATTATTTCATAGCTCAGTGGTTCCCTAAAATAGGAGTTTTTCAGGACGGGATGTGGAACTGCCATCAATATCATGCAGACAGTGAGTATTTTGCCGACTATGGGACTTATGATATCAAAATAACTCTTCCTAGTTCCTTTAAAATCGGAGCCACCGGGGAATATCAAAACAAAACAAACAACGGAGACGGAACATCCACCCATCATTTTTATCAACACAGTGTGCATGATTTTGCCTGGACTGCAAGTCCAGACTTCCTGAGATTCGTAGAAGATTATGAGTTTACTCCGGGCAAATCAGTCAAGATCACTCTCCTCCTTCAACCCTATCACAAACATTTAAAGCAGCGGTACATGGATGCCGTGAAAAACGCAGTCAGATTCGCCAGTACATGGTTCGGGGACTACCCTTATCCGACCATAACCTGTGTTGACCCCGCCTACAACAGCCGGTCCGGCGGCATGGAATATCCAACTTTTTTTACAGGCGGTGCTTACTTTATCTCGCCCAAGGGAGTCCCCAGTCCAGAGGGAGTTACCATACATGAATTCGGTCATAACTATTTCTATGGATTGATCGGTACCAATGAGTTTGAAAATGCGTGGATGGATGAAGGAATGAATTCCTTTTTAGATACCATCATCTATCATCAAGCTTACGGAGAACCATTGTACTCGGATGACTTCTTCGGAATTCCTGTTGCCTACAAGAAAGTGACCATGCCCATTGAATCCGAGGGCATCTCCAGTCATAGAAAGACCTGGAATAAAGACCCTATGCAGAGATATTCGTGGGGATTCATGGACCAGAACAGTTATGGAGCCAATTCATACGGGAAAGGCCAGCTTATGATGCTGACGCTTCAGCGAATGTTGGGTGAAGAATTATTTTCAGAAATGATCAAAGAATATTCAATGAGGTATTGGTGGAAACACCCAAAACCCGATGACTTTTTCTCAGTCGTCTCTGAATTTGCAGGGGAAGATATGTCATGGTTTTTTAATCAGGTCGTATATGGTTCTGATAAACTGGATTACTCCATCGAATATATAAAAAACCAAAGGCAGAGAGCACCGGAAGGATTCTTCGATAATCAGTATGTGTCAGGACAAAAATCAGAAAACGAGGAAGGATTGTTTCTCAGTGAAGTGCTAGTCCGCCGTCTGGGAGGAGTCAAAGTCCCGGTCGAGATTCTTATCGAGTTTAGAAGCGGGAAAAAGATCATAGAGAATTGGGACGGAAAGAAACGATGGCAAAAATTTACATACAAGACCCCGGTCAAAATAACGAGAGCAGTTGTGGATCCTCGATTTGTTTATGTGCTGGATACAAACAGAACCAACAACAGCTTTTCCCTTAATCCCAAAAAGAGAGCCGCTTACAAATGGGTCATGAACTGGATGGTATGGCTTCAGCATGCCATGGAAATGTTTGCTAAACTGGGAAGCTAAAGAGAGTCACAAGGAGGACACCATGAAATCTCTTATTAACTTCATCAAAGGCTTTGATATGACCCGCAAAACAGCGAAAATGGTTCTTTTCCTCTATATTATCAATCTTCTGTTCTCCATGCTGCTTGCTGTGCCTCTCTATCATTCCTTAAAAAACCATATAGGGCACAGTGATGCAGGGGGCAGCCTGGAAAATGGATTTGACTATTTATGGTGGGAAGAATACCGGGATCAGAGCCAAGGTTTGGAGAAGACCTTTACTCCTTCCATAATGGGAAAAGGAGCTTTGCTTGAAAACCTGGAAAGCCTGATCCAGATGAAATTTTTAACATATCCCCCTTCATTGATTCTCTTCGGTTTTCTCTACGTGCTCCTTCATACATTCTTATCCGGAGGTATAGTCTACACATTTGCCAAAGAGCCCCTTGAGTTTTCCTTTAAAAGGTTCTTCAAGGGAGCCGGGAAATTTTCTCCTTATTTTTTTGGAATCATGACGGTTTCATTAGGTATTTTTCTCCTGGTGATCGTTTCCCTGGCAAGATGGTTCGGTTCTATCGTCTCCGCATGCGCAAAAAATTCTGTTTCAGAAATCACCCCTTTCATCCTCGGCCTTGTCTTCAGCCTCATAACCTGGGCTGTTCTCCTGTTCTCTCATATGATTCTTGATTATGCACGCATTAAAACAGTATCTGAGGGCAGAAAAAACATTATGAAAGCCATTGCATCCTCTATAATATTTGTATTCAAAAACCCGGGGACAACATTAGGCCTCTATTATCTTATTTTTGTTGTAAATATTTTCTTATCAATAATATACATAATTTTACAGAACCTCATTCCCCAGGTCTCTTTATGGGGCATAGCCGGTGTGTTCCTCGTTCAGCAGAGTTTTATTTTTACTTTGATCTGGACGCGCTGCTGGCTCTATTCAAGCCAATTCAAACTTCTGAGATACCTGCAATAAATTTTACTTGTGAATAACCCAAGTCAAATGGAATAAAAGTGATAAATCCATTTCTTTTTCAGAATATTTCTGATATAGTCAATTGTAGATAAACTATATTATTTAACCTGGATTATTCACAAGTCGAGGTT
>JAGGYH010000120.1 GCA_021162615.1 Candidatus Aminicenantota bacterium | reverse complement strand
TGAAATATTTTTGTTTGTTTTTACTTTCATTTTAATCGCCATTTTTTTACCTTACAGGCAAGCCGATCTCACTGCATCTGCTTCGTTACAGGGCACTCGCGGTGAAGGACCACAGCTTCGCACCCTGGGCCTCGCATCTGCAGCAACCTCGACTTGTGAATAATCCAGGAATACATATCCTGAAAAAAACTATAGCATGAGTATTTTATGCATTCCTGTTCTTCTTGATTTTTCTATTATAGGACATGGAAGATAAAAAGAGAAACATCCCATAAGTAAATACGCCTTTTTTTCGTAGAAGTTGACTGCTTTTTGGGTGTTTTTTAGGAAATTGGAATAGATATATCTAACCTGGATTATTCACAAAACAAAAAAAGGAACATCGCCGTTTTTTTATGAATAAGTCAGGTAAATATTCAAGGTCTCTTAATTCAATCTCTTTTTTATTGATTTTTCCTGCCCGTTCCCGTACATTATTATCTTTCCATGAATATGTTTACATCTACAGAAATCATCCTTGCTGTCATGATTGTGACATACATAGGGGCAAGGATGCTCAAAATATCAACCGAACTCTCCATGTTTGCCGCTGCTCTTGCCGGAGCCATAGCAGGAGGATCCGGGATCCCTATCAGACATATAGTAGAAGGAGCCTTTACTTATTTCGACATCATTCTTATCTTTATCACAGCAACACTCTTCATGAATCTCTTAAAGCATTCGGGGGGTATCTCTTTTGTGGTCCGCCGGATTCTCTCCAGGTTTCATAGAAAAAAAGTCATGCTGCTTGTTCTCATGACGTTTCTGCTGCTTATTCCCGGAGCCCTTACCGGAGCCGGCAGTGTCACTGTACTCATAATGGCAGGTCTTATCTCCACTGTCTTGAACACTATGGGTCTGAGCCGGCCCAGGATCACAGCAATTATTTTTATCCTGGCAGGTTTGAGTGCGGCTGCGCCTCCGGTAAGCCTTTGGGCTATGCTCACGGCTGCAGGGATCAACATGCCTTACGTCGGCTTTTTCCTTCCGCTTCTTATCCCCTGCGTTGTTCTGGGCCTTTTAACCGTGTTTATCCTTGGATGGAAATCAAAACCTGTTGATCTGGAAAAAGCTTTGATCGAGCTTCCTGAGCCGCCTGTTAAGATGAACTGGTTCAGGGTCACAATACCATTTCTGGCCTTTTTTCTTCTCGTTCTTGCAGGAAGAATCGGACCCCACTCTCTTCCAATAATCGGCCTTCCTATGATGTTTATGGTTTCAGCGGGCTTGGCTTTTTCGATCTCGCCGAGAAAGCTGGATATTCTAAAAATTTCAAGGGATACGGTTCATCAGCTTCTTCCTTTAATCGGCACTCTTACCTGTGTTGGCGTCCTGGTGCAGATCATGACTCTGACCGGAGTGCGGGGCCTCATTGCCATTACGACTGTTACGCTTCCTCTGGTCGCTGTCATACTCACTCTTCCGCTCGTACTTCCAGCTTCGGAAGCGGTTCTGATGTGGGGGGCAGCTCCGGTACTGGGAGTCCCTCTGGTCCTCCTGTTCAACACGATCGGATTTAATCCTATCGTTGCTCTTGCAGGCATGAGTATCATCTGGCCCCTTGGAGACGCCCTTCCGCCTACAGCCATAATCGGACGTCTGGCAAAAGAGACCGTTGGTATGAAGGAACCCTATTCAAACATGCTGAAATACTGTGTGATCCCTGCTCTAATCATTATAGCTGTTGGCATTCTTATGGTCATTTACAGTAAAAAACTGAGTTTTCTAACCATGTTATAATAAAGGATGAAGACACTATGGTTATTACGGTTTTATACTATGTTTTAAGTGCTTATATTGCCTTTATCATCATCTGGAATCTCATAAAAAGCAAAAAATGGCAGGATGAAATCCTTTATATTATCATTCTGATACCCTTTATCCTGCGTCTGCTCCGACTTAAATAGTGCCGAGAAATGAAAAAGATAAGAATTCAAACCATCAGAAAATCAATCTTTCTGCTTCTCGGTATCGGGATAGTTGTTTGTGCGGGAGTAAGCTTTTTCAATAGCAGGCATCTGAAAGAACCAGTTGTGCTGAGCCCCGGCATAACGGAGGTAAAAACTCTGGGTCAGTATTTTCCTGGGATAAAAGGCAGTATCAATGACTCAAATGTGTATATCGCAGAAGGGAAAAGGCCCGGAGGCGCTCTTTTGATTCTTGGGGGAACTCATCCTGAGGAACCTGCGGGCCGCCTGGCAGCATGGATCTTCGCTGAAAACACCTTACTGGAACAGGGACGTCTCTTTATAATTCTTTCAGCCAACAGAAGCGCTTCCACGGTCACAAGGCTGGGCGGAGCCTACCCGCCTGATTATACGATCCCGACTAATTGGGGGCGCCAAAAATTCCGTATGGGAGACAGATGGTCTAATCCTTTAGATCAATGGCCGGACCCTGAGGTCTACATTCATTTCCCCAGCCATCAAGAACTGGCCTATGTGGACATAAGAAATTTAAACCGAGCTTTTCCAGGACGGCCAAACGGGACTCTGACCGAAAAGACATGCTTTGCTATAACCCAGCTTATCCGCAAAGAAAATATCGACATCGTTGTGGATCTGCATGAGGCAGAGCTTCAGTACCCTGTCATAAGCACCATTGTGGCCCATGAACGGGGGCAGGACCTTGCTGCCATGGCCTCAATGATGATCTCAGGAACGGAAGACTTCCAGATAGGAATGGAAAATTCCCCTCCGGAACTCCATGGGCTTTCTCACCGCGAAATAGGAGATCATACAAAGGCCATTTCCCTTCTCCTTGAATCACCTGAACCAATGCTGGATGCATGCAGAGGGAGGACAAACAGAAAGCTGCTTCTTGAAGGAAAGGATTCCTTTCTGGTCAAAGCATACCAACACGGATTGCTGTTCGAAAAAATCGATGAAAACGGATGGCCCATAGAAAAGAGGGTCGGAAGACATACCTCATCACTTCTCCAGATCGCGGAATTGTGGACCGCCGAGCATCCTGATAAGGGAATCATAATAAATCATATTCCGAAATATTCCGAGGTCATAAAGAACGGAGTGGGAGCCTATTTGCTCAATCCAGCAGAAACATCACCGGAACGACTGGAGTGGGAGTAAAAACCATAACGTATGACCGCGGCCACTGCTGTAAAATAACCCAAGGCCAGCAGAAAAAACTCCCAACTCTTTCCTTTTGCATATTCATAAACAGCGCCTTTTCCCGGCTCCGGAAGAGGCACAGGATCCCATGGAAGCCCGTATTCCTGTACAATGCCATTTATATAAAGAAGGTGGATAACAGGATAACCTCTGGCTGCCATCTCGAACACAAGTCCCCTTCTCTCAAGAGGCGGGTAACTTTTAATATCTGTCAGCCCGGGTTTTACTTTCAGAATATCTGAATCAATCCCAAGCCCTGAATAACTTCCTCCAATATTTATAAAAGCTGTTATCTTTTTCTCGCCCGCTTCCTTTTTAAAAATTGAGATTTTCTGCTCTACATTCCGTTTTAAATCAGATTGATACACAAACAGCACTCCGCTCTCTCTTATGCTCTGCAAGAGCCGGATCCGGCCTTCTGCGTCCATGCCCTCACCTACATCATATTCCCCTCCCAAGGAAACAGCAGCTGGTTCAAAGTCAAAAATTTCATTTTCCAACAGACAATCCTTCATTTTTAACCAGTTAAAGTCAGGTTCGTTAGCCCCCCACTGTGATGCTCCCATGGATACAACATAAATCAGCTTCAGATCCATGGTCTTTGCTGCAGAAAAAACAGCTATGATCAAGCCGGGGAAGGAACCCGATGCCTCTAAAGCCACGGCATCGCCCGGTTTGACACCTGCTTCATGCATCAGCCCTACCAGAAGCCCTGCAAAATTCGGATTCGTGGTGGTCCTCTTGGCCTCCAGACTCCCTATGGATGTTGTTATGACCGAATTTTCCCTGCCTATGATTCCGGTTTGATTTATGTCAAACTCCTTGTTTATGCCTATTCCCTTCTCCTCCCGGCAGTTTCTGATAGTACGGACCGCTTTGTCCATTGTCTCCGATGCCTTTATCATCAATCTATACAGGTCAGCTTTTTGTTTATACGGGATAGAGAATGTGATGATGAAAAAAAAGATACTGATAAGACAAATAAGGACGATGATCCGGCTGCTTTTGTTCATAATCCTATCCAACCCACTACCCTGGCAAGAAAATAGGTTGCGACAGCAACAGTTATCATGGAAGCTATAGTCAGAATATGCTTCTGTTTTTCCATATTATTGGCAAGAAGACCGGGGATAACCAATCCTATGGTCCTCAACCCTATGGGCTGGGGAAGGATCTCAGGCCAGATAAGAAACCATATGTGCGCCCATAAAGCCCCCATTAGTATGACCAGAACAAACCTTCTTCTTCCAAAAAGAATCACATAACGGGAAAGCAGCTTATATGAGAAAAGGCTCAAATAAGCGACCACCACTGTTGCCGCTATTCTTCCTGGTTGATGGAGATAAAGAGCCATATAGGCAGGAACAATGATTCCACCCGGATAAATATCAAATATTTCAACATAGAGGGTAGCAAGCAAAAGCCCTAAAAAAATTGTTTCATAAGTCATGACGGATTCCTATGGTATCCCAGTGGTCTAAAAGTTCGATCCCAATACCCCCGATATTCCCCAGTCCCACCAAGACACAGTTATTCTTTTCCTTCTCCAAAACACGGGACATGATCTGCTTGGCATTCATATTTCTGAATGATTCATATTCCTGGTCCTTTATATTCCTTCCCATTTTTCGCTTTAGTAATTCTGACTGGTCACCGACAAAAATGATCTTCTGGAATTCCGGAAAAAGCCTGCTTTTGAAAGCAGCCATCCATTGATGCGTCCTGTCTCCTCTGTCTTTTCTTATGTTAAACAGCCCGATCCATCGACTGCTCTTTATCTTCTTGCTTTTTTTCAGCTTATCAATGACATCGCGTGTTGACTTTGGATCATTAGCTGAAAAAGCACTTACAAGGTCCCACCTGCGCTTAGGCAAAGTGAACTCAGCTTTCCAGAACTTAAGGCTTCCTTTATCAGGAACGGCTTTCATTATTCCTGAATAGGATATCTCTCTTTTGATATCCAGAAAATCACAAACAGCCAATACAAGGCGAATATTTTGTATAAATTCAGACTTTGAGAGATTTTTCATAAAAGATTTTTCATCTGTGGAAGAGTCTGTTCCAACCTTGACTAACCGGGCCTTTCTTTTCTCTACTATAGCCTGAAAGACAGGAAAACATTCCTCTTCCGGAACAAACACCGTTGAAGCGTCGGGAATGGATCGAGCAAAACTTTCAGCTATTTCATCCCTTGATTTTCCCGCCTGTGCCATATGATCCATCCTCACATTCGTTATAACAAGCACATGCGGCCTGAGCATCCTCCTGTTCTCCACACACAAAGATTCAGGGCTGAATGACATCAACTCGACGACCAGAGCTTGGACAGAGCTGGAAACAGCCCTGCGGACAACTTTTTTCTCTTCCAGTATTGAGGGGAGCCCCCTCCTTTTGATCAGCTTCTCTTCTCCGTTTTGTAAAATAAATACCGGTTTTGAACCGGTTGTCTTTGCCAGAACGCATATGCCCGCCTGGCTCAAGCAGGAAGCTAAGAGACGGGTCACTCCAGATTTACCCCTTGTCCCAGTAACACAAATTCTCAATGGTATTTTTCTGGTTTTTCTGTATAAGGAGACCCTCTCAAACCAAAGATAGAGAAGCAGGGCTAATAATGAACCGGAAATTATCCCTAACTCCCTGATTGTATTCTCCTTGTTAACCTCGACTTGTGAATAACCCAGATAAATTATCCCATTCTGGTATCCAAAGCGTGATGGCCATTGAAGTCATTATTATATCGGATATAAAGAATAAAATTAAAATTTTTTTTAGCCGTAATTCGCTAGCCTGGATTATTCACAAGTCGAGGTTGCTTAAACTTACTGAAATTCAGGTGTGGTCGTGGCGACATTGAAGATTTAGCCTTCGGATGCAGGAATCCGATTCTGGTTTTTTTATGAATAGGTCAGGTTAGACAGTTAAAAAAACGGGAATAAAAACAGGCCCTCATACGTCTAATAAGTGAAGAAAGAAAATAAAAATGGAGGACAACAATGAAGAAAACCACAACCATAATCATTCTATCCATGGGGTTTTTTCTTTTTGCGGCTGGTTTGTCAGCATCCCCTCAAATGACCAGGCTAAAAAACAGGGACTTCATGAGACCTGATCCGGAAAAGCTTCTGGATGTTCTTAAAGCAAGACAGGATGAATTCAAAATAACAGACGAACAGATGAAAAAAATAGAAGAACTGACATTTCAAATGGAAGATAAGGCATTGAAACTAAAAAGCGATATCGCCAGCACACAGCTTGAGCTGAAAAGGACAATAAGAGACAGGGAAAACCGGGATTATGAAAAAATCAAATCCTTATTTGTAAAATCAGCTGAACTGCGGGCTGATATGGTTATAAACAGAATGACATTAAGAGACGATATCAGAAACATCCTCACTCCCGAACAGCGCGCCGCATTAAAAGAAATGGGAAAGAAGGCTCCGCTGGTCAGAAGATTCATGAAGAGAAGAGCGCCTTTCCAGAGAGACGCCCGTATAAAAAGGAGGCAATCAAAAACAAATACAATCTTCTGGAGTACATGACTGCCTCCTTTCTGTTTTTCACAGATAACTGAAAGGCATTATATCTTTTTTTCGAGCTGTTCAATCATCTCAGGGCTGGCGATAAAAATGAGGATATCGTTAGCTTTTATTACTGTGTCTCCAGGCGGATTAAAATGATAATCCCCTGTATTTTTATCTCTTACAGCGACTAAAAGCGCCCCGCTCTTTTCCTTTATTCTGCATTCGCCTAATTTCCTGCCGATGAAGCCGGAATCTTCCTCTACACAGACCTCTTCAAATCTCAGGACTTTTTCTCTATCTCTCAGCATCATATCCAAAAAAGTGACCACAGCCGGCCGCACCATTTCAGAAACCATGCGCATACCTCCGATGTGAGTAGGTGATATGACAGAATCAGCGCCCGCTTTTCTCATCTTTTTTTCACTCTTTAAATCTACAGCTTTACTCACTATTCTTATCCTAGGATTAAGGCTGCGGGCGCTCAGAGTCACAAAAAGGTTCTCTTCATCTTTGGGAAGGGAAAGAATAATTCCTTTGGCCCTTTTTATCCCAGCGGAAAGAAGTATCTCATCTTCAGTTGAATCGCCTATTAGGTACAAAAAACCGCCTGATGATAGAAGCCTGTCGATTTTTTCCTGGGAGGGGCCTATAAGCACAAATTTCCTCTTTGTTAAAATCAATTCATCAATGATCGAACGAGCGGTTTCATCGGCCCCGCAGACGATGTAATGATCTTTCAGCTTTGATATTTTCTTTTCCATCTTTCTTCTCCAGAGAATATTTTTTAATTCACCCTCCACGATAAAAGCAGTGATAGAGGATATAGCGAAAGTAATGGTTCCCAGAGACAAAATAATAAAGGCAACCACAAAAATACGCGCCCCTGGATTCGCGCTGAGATCTATGACCTCCTTATATCCTACGGTTGAAATAGTGATGATGGTCATATAAAGGCTGTCCAGAAATGACCATTCCCCGCCACCGAAAAATTTAAACCCGACAATCCCGATGAAAAAAACTAAAAAGAAAATCAAAACAGAAAGCAATAATCTTCTTTTTGAGTTCATGATTTTATTTCTTTAAAGTCAGGAATGATAAAAATTTTTTCATCCTTTCCAACAGAGACATTTTATCACAACTGTCCCTTATGTCTTTTTCTGAAAGTTCCTTGACCTTTTTAAGGAAACCTCTATTTTCTTTATTCCTGTCACTCACTATTCCTGCCGTGATCTCTGCCAGTTCCGGATTCCGGGATAAAAGAAGAGCAAAATCCCTGGCTCCTATTTCCAGAAGCTGGGTCTCTCCTTCAATTATGCCTGTTGCGGTTCTCGGCATTCCCGTATAAAGTGACATCTCCCCAAAAATCCCTCCCTGGTTAATATAAAATTCCGAAGTGTGTTTCTTTCCTTTTTCCTCATAAGTCACAACACCTTTGATCTTTCCTGACATGACGATAAAACAGCTCTCTCCTTTATCTCCCTGCTTAAAAAGTGTTTCTCCTGAAGAATAGAGCTGCCTTTGAGCGGAAGAAGCTAATTTTCTTATCTCTTCATCAGATACGATCAGCTTCCCCTCTTGTTCTCCTTTCCGGTATCTTAAAAAAGAAGAACTCAAAAGGGATTGATATTTTATCATCTCCTCTTTTTGTTCGGGAAGTTCCCCGGTTTTCGCTCTTGATAGATATTCAAAAACATGCTGGACCTTATTGCTCAACGGAAGAGGGATTTCGATCCCTTTTCTCCGGAATTTATACCAAATAAGCCTTCCTGCTTTCCCCAGCACATAATACTTCTTACTGAAATCCGTAATCCAGAATTTTAAAATATAAGATATGCCAAAATCCTCATAGCTCAGGATATAAGCTTCCGGTGGAGGCATTCTTGAGACTTCCGGCACATCCAATGCAGCCTCCCTCAATGCTTCCATTACGGATTCCGGCGGGGACTCATAACTCACTTTGACAGGGATGTTCAAGGCTGTCCTTTTATCAGGACAGGAATAATTGATGAGAATATTTGTAGAGATGGAATGATTCGGAATGACCACGATATTGGAATAAAGGTCTTTTATCTTGGTCTCTCTCCAGTTTGTATCAATGACCAGGCCTTCATTGTCTCCGCTCTTGATCCAATCCCCCCTGGAGAACGCCTTTGTGATATGTATGGATATTCCGGATATGATGTTTCCCAACAGCTCCTGAAGCGCCAGGCCTAAAATCATGGTCAGGATAGCAGAAGTAGCGAGAAGAGGAGTTATATCAACTCCGGCCACTCCTTTTAAAACAACGAATAAAAAAACAAGATAAATTAAAAACAGTAAGAACCGGTGGAGAATCCGGGGAAGAGGAAATATTTTCTCCCGGCGTTCATAATTTGTTACGAGAAACGCATCCAGCAACCGGACCAAAAAGAAAAACAGAAAAAAATAAGCTGCCGCATCAACATATTTCTGAAAACCGGGACTCAATTGAAGGCCCTGCACGAGGTCTGCCTGCCTGACAAACAAAACAGAGATAAGAAAAGCCAGCGGAGATAGGATCTTTGAAAGAAATATTCCGGATCTTTTTGCTTTTGATATCAAATACTTCTTGTTAAGGTATCGAAAAAGAAAATAAAGCACAAGCCCCAAACAAAAAGCAAGAACGACAAGGAATAATTCTAAAACCTCTGTATTTATAAGATTTTTATAGGACATTCTCTGTTCAGCCTCTTTCTTTTTCTATTTTTAGGAGCAGCCCTTTAAACTCAGGGTGGCCCCCTCCCTGGCTCCATATGTTTCAGGAAATACTTCCCTTGCATTCCTTATAATATTATCAATTTTTTTGTCTGAATGAGAAGGATTAAAATGAGAAAGATATAATTTTCCGACACCGGATTTTTGAGCGATTCTGGTTCCTTGTTTCCATGTGCTGTGACCCCATCCTTTTCGGCCCTTTTTATATTCGCCAGGAGTAAAAGTGGCATCATAAATAAAAACATCGGCCTTCTTTGCCAAGGAAACCAACTGCTCATCTATCCCTTCTTCAGGATGTTCTGTATCTGTAGCAAAGAGGATGCTCCTGCCTTTCTCGGAAAATCTGTAGGCAAAGGAACCTTGAGGATGATTAAGGGGGATATGAGAGATACGGACATTCCCTATATGGAAATCTCCTGAAGGAACTTCCATAAAATTTTTTTCAGCTCCTGTTTTACCAAAAGGAATCGGGAAAAACCTTCCCCCCATTAATGTGCTGAGCAGTTTTTGGGTCTCTCCGGGTTTTAATGGAGAATAAAACGAGACCTTTGTTTCTCTGGAAAAAAGAGAGGGGAAAAAGGGAAGACCCATAATATGGTCAATATGGAAATGAGTGAAAACAAGATGGATATGAAAATACTTTTTATCCCTGTTTTTCATCAGGGACTCACCCAATCTCATGATTCCTGTCCCCGCATCTATGACAATCAAATCTTTATCTGATGAAAAAAGAGAGGCACAAGGAGTATGGCCTCCATACTTGACATACTTCTTCCCGCTTACAGGAACAGAGCCTCTGACTCCCCAAAAAGTAAGTTCCATCTGTGTTTTTTCCTTTTATTTTATTTTCAAACCGAATACTCCATCCCAGTGCTCAGGGGGAGGATTCTTTGCAAACTCAGCGCATCTTGCTGCGTATAATCCAGCCAATGCGTCATCTTTGATTCCCTGAAACAAAACCGCGGCTTTTTCCCATTCCTGATTTTTATATCCTGTAAGAGCCTCCTGGAAATCAGAAACCAGCTTCTGCTGGTCTTTGGTCGCTTTTCCTGTTTCCGCTATAATTTCAAATACTCTTTCCGGCCTGTTTTTCCCCACTACTCTGATGATATCGACCTCTCTTGTCAAAATCTGGTCCTTCACCTCAGAATAGGTATTCTGTCCTATAAGAATGGGAACCCTGTACTGTTTGCAGGCTCCTTCCAGCCTGGAAGCAAGGTTCACAGTATCCCCTATGGCCGTGTAATCAAACCGCCTGTAAGAGCCCATGTTCCCTACCACTGCGGGACCGGTGTTGATCCCTATCCTCACAGAAAGAACGTGCCCGTATTTTGATTCAAAAAGGCTTGCCATGTCTTTGAGTTTATTCTGGCAATCCAGCGCTGCTTTACAGGCCTTTACAGCATGATCTGCCTGTTCGAGAGGCGCGTTCCAGAATGCAATGATAGCATCCCCTTCATATTTATCCAAAGTTCCGCTGTAGTTGATTATTATGCCGCTCATTTCTGAAAGATATAAATTAAGCAGGTCAACCAGTTCCTCAGGATTTAAACTCTCTGAAATTGAAGTAAATCCCTGTATGTCTGAAAAAAAAGAAGTGATCTCTTTTTTATCTCCACCAAGCCTTAAAATCTCCGGGTTTTTGACGATCATATCAATCAGAGAAGGAGAAAGATAAAAACGGAATACGTTTTTTATAAAACGGCGCTTTTTCCCTTCAAGGCTGTAATTTAACAGAGCGGCGCTGATAAAAGCTGTGACAGCGGCAAATTCAGGAGCAGTAAACTCCAGCCAGTACCCTGAAAAGAAAAAGAGGATTGACAGTGCTGCGGGGATTACGAGGCACAGGATAAAAAAAAGGCCGATGGCCCAGGAGCGCTGCAAAACCGACACCCCTGCTCCTGTAAAAAGAGCACTAAAGAGGATCAAACACAAGACCACTATTTTTCCAGGAAAAGATATGAAATCCCGGTTCAAGATATTATCCAGAACAGCCGCCTGGATCTCCACTCCCGGGCAGACTGAACTAAACGGAGTGGGCCTGAGGTCATAGATCCCGGGCGCGCTCGAGCCCACTAAAACAATCTTTCCGGAAAACACATCCGGGGAGACCTGCGGTTCTGTCCCTTCACTTATTTGTGCCCATGAATTAATGATCGAAGCCACAGAATAAGCGGGATAAGTGCCCTGAGGGCCGTGGTATTTAATGACCATCCGGCCTGAGTCATCCAGGGGAATTTTTTTTTCGGCAAACCAGATGCTCCCCCTTCTCTTGACCTCAACCCGGTTATCTCCGATAAATTCAGCTATGGCTAAAGGAAGGGCCGGGAGAATCATATTATTGTATGAAAAGAGGAGAGGGATCCGGCGGAAGATACCATCTTCATCAGGAGAAAATTGAACATTGCCGATTCCCTTTGACACAGAGAGGAGCTCCCTGTTAGGGCTTGTGACTGATTTAACCTGGAAAACAGGGACAGCCCGTTTTTCTGATACGTCCATTGAATGGGTTTTTAACAGCTCTGTATTGGTCTCTTCAGGCCCTTTATCTTGCCTGCTTAAAAATACAGGAAGAAAGACGTTTCCAGCCTTCTTTAATGATGATGCAAATCTCAGATCATCTTCCACTCCATAAACCGAAGATTCAGAAAATATAAAATCAAAGAAAACAGCTCTGGCACCCCCCTCTTCCAAGTAGTCCGCTAAATAGGAATACATCTCTCTGGGCCACGGCCATGGGAGCCCCTGTTGTTCTTCATAGACATCCAGGCTGTACTGATCGATCAGGAAGAGAACGATATCTTCATCTGCATGAGAAGGCTTTGAAAACAGCCTGAGCCTTAAATCCCACGACTTCCGTTCCAAGGGCTGAAAAAGCAGGAGTTCATACAGCAGCACGGTCACTAAAAATGATGCGGCCCCGATGAGAATGCCCCGGAACAATTTTCCCTTCAGAAGGGCCTGGACCTGTTTCCTTGTCTTAATGTTTCCTTCTCCATCAAAGGCACATAAATCCAATCATCGCAGCCCCTGAACCGCCTTTTCGTACCTGGCTGTCCGGGCCGATACCTTCTCTGGGATAAAGCTCAATGATGATATTTCCTTGTGAGCGCGCTCTATTCTATCAGCGGCGCTTGGATGTGTTTTAAACCATCCTTTTTCTTCACCCTGAGCAGGATCCTGTCTTATTATCTCCAGAAAACCAGTAAGCCCCTTAGGATCATATCCTGTCCGCGCTGCTATTTTTATAGAAAGGCGGTCAGCCTCATATTCGTATTTCCGGTCATATCCCCTTTCTATCAACTTTCCTGCTATATCGCCTAAAGCATCCTCAAAAACATCCGTCAACTTGGCCAGCTTTTCAGGACCGTATTTTTGCACTGCCTTCTCTCCGATAAGGGCAAACGCATCCACAAGGCGTGAATTCTTTATCGCTTGAAGACCATGCTTTTCCTGAACATGGGCGACTTCATGAGCCAGAACGCACCCCAGCATTTCTTCGTCTTTACATCTTTTTAACAATCCCTTGCTTATAAAAATAAAACCTGAGGGTGCGGAAAGAGCATTGACTTCCTCTGTATCCAGCACAAGAAAATGGTATCCTGCAAAAGTTTCCGGCCTGTCAGAGTGATAGGCAACAGCCATACCTACACTATTTACATAATGGGTAAGGTCGTCGTCCTGATAAGCAGGGTACATAGATAGAATAATAGCAGCCACTGCCCGGCCAATATAATATTCCTCCTCCTCTGATATATCTCCGAATCCTGAGCGCACAGCTTTAATCGTATCTTTTTCAGAGGTGACAATTTTACTTACTTTTCCGAAAATTCCAGCGCTTTCCTCCATAACAGAACATTTAAGAAAAAATAAAACGCAAAACAGGCAAAAAGCTAAAAGAACCAGGGTCTTTTTGTTGTTCATTGTCCCCTCCCGAATTCCCCCAACTTTCCCTTTTCGAGAAAAGTTTTAATAGAGGACGGGGAAATTTCCAACTGCAGCATCTTATCAACCATGGCAAAGCTTATGTTCGGATTCCTGGCCTTGTACTCTCCTTCCACCTGTTTGTTAAATCCTTTTCCAGCCAGCGCTACCTCATCTGCTGATGCATCGGTTTTGAGAGAAGCCGCAGCAGCAAGCAGGGCCACTCCCTTGGGTTTGACAGCACATGAATGCACCCACCCTGTTAACCCCTGAGAAGTTTTAACTTTTATCCAGCCTTCTTTTATCTCGAGCTGCTCTACGGTTTCTCCGGCTTTCAAAACAGCAAGGGACTGAGCATAAAACTGAGGTTCTGCCCTTAAATGGGTAGAACTGATTTTAACCACAAAGGATTTAGCAATCAGAATTGAGACAAGAAGAAAAAATACAATGAGAATCCCGCTCAATAAAGAAGGTTTTTTCATCTATCCCTCCTAAATTTTTAACCTGACCTATTCATAAAAAAATAGCGATGTTCCTTTTTTTGTTTTGATATCAAGGATATGCATACTTTTTAAAAAAATGACAACTGAAATATTTTTGTTTGTTTTCACCTTCATTTTAATCGCCATTTTTTTACCTTACAGGCAAGCCGATCTCCCTGCATCTGCTTCATTACAGGGCACTCGCGGTGAAGGACCACAGCTTCGCACCCTGTGCCTCGCATCTGCAGCAACCTCGACTTGTGAATAATCCAGGATAATAAAGCCTACATAATCTCCTGTTCTTATAAATGATAGTATACTGAAAGACAGCCTCAGTCAATATCAAACTGAGCTCTTCTTAGCCAGGCCAATAAACAGAAAATCTTGAATCAGGCAGAATAATCCATGTTTTGCTATAATATCAGGAAGTGAGATGAGATAAAAATCAATCCGAGGTTGACATAAAGGCAGAGTATCTTATCTTATAAGAGGAAGAGATATGAAAAAAATGATTGTTGGCTCGCTCTGTTTATTGGTATGCACATCTCTTGTTTTTCCTCAGAGCCTGGCAGAACTCGCTCAAAAGGAAAAAGAAAGAAGGGCCCGATTAAGTGAAAAATCCAGCATAGTCCTGACCAATGCAGACCTTAAAAAAGCAAAAAAAGGCTCGGCCCTCACTCTGAAAGCTTCCCCTTCCACTCAGAATGATAGAAATATAAGAAGGCCTTCGGACACCCGAGGTCCCGGCCCTAGGGTCATCGCTTCTGAAAACATCGATCAAATAGACCAGAGAGGATATAACAGCAGGAGTAAACAATACGCGACAAGGGTATTGGAGACTTCAGAACAGGTTAGCAATCCGTCTTCCTCCCTTTATAAACCGGACAGCCGTTTTACACAAATCGGATATTTCGGTTTTCTTGACCTGGAACTGGAAGCGGAAAACCATAATGGGGCTGACATAGCCGTGTACGCCCGGCGGCAGCGGTCAGGGATACTTCCCCCCACTATGAACTATGCCCTCTTTGCAGCAGATAAGCATGGAGAGTGGCAGTACATAGGAACCGGAAGCGGCCTTCAAAGTCCCGAGACTTTTGAACTGGGAGAACTCTCGAGGACTCAAAAAATCAGGCTTGTTTTCAGAGACTACATAGATACCAACACTATAAAACGCATCAAACCTCACTCAGCAGACTATTATATGGAAATCGATGCTGTTGAGTATCTGCACTTCTGAATCACTCGGATGTTTCAAATTCAGCCAAGACTTCTGAAGCTGCATCTTTATGAACCATAAATGTCAGCATCTTAAGCTTCACATAATCATCCCTGAAAAAAGTATAGCCTTTAAACTCGCCTCTTTGAGAACTGCTTCCTGAATCTTTGATCAGAAACCAATCGCGGCCGTTCAGCTGGGTATACCCCACCGCATGGATGGCATGGTCATCAGTAGAAGTTCTATTGTCAAATCTGTATTCACGGCTGTCCTGATCGATCAATGCAAACGGAATATCAAAAGAAGGTATGATGGCACAGTCTTCCTCTCCGCTGGTTCCTGGTTCAGATACGTCACCGCCCAGGGCTACCGTATAACCTTTTTCAAAAGCGTCGGCTATCAGTTTATAGAATACATCCAGAGGGACATTATAGTACACATCGCTGTGCCACCAGTTGTCAGGCACTTTGTATTCACCTTGTGTGTAAAAAGGGAGAGATTTCAAGCTCATAAAGGTTACATAGTCGTCAAGAGGAAGCTGCAGCACTTCTTCCATGAATTCCTTGGGGGTCATGCTCTGGCCGTTTATCTCGATAGTATCCGGAGGCTTCCCCATATATTTATTCAGTATTTGCTTCACATAACAAACAGCTTTCTCTTCATCCCAGTATTCGTTTTCTTTACAAAAATCCAGGTAATTTCTGATCTCCTGGAACATTTCACCATGATTGTGTTCGGTCTCTCCGGGCAGCAGGCCTGTGTAGAACTCAGCAGGAACAGCTCCATACTTTTTCATTCGAGCAATCGCCGCATTATGTTCAGACCCCTGGCCAAAGTGCATGTCTCCTTTATTCTGGATGAAATATCGGGCTTTCTCCACATACTCCCAGTAAACAGTAAACATTTCAGAAAGCTTTATTTCCCCCCTTCCGAGACGTTTCAATTCTGATTCCATGAGAGAGGTAGTGGCAAAACACCAGCAGGTCCCGGTCCAATACTGGCGTACAGGAGGATTGTGGAAATACGCGGTAAACACATCCAGAGAGGACGGCTTGGCGACATTTGAAAAATCTGTCGTTAGAAAAGTGCGTTCACGGCCCCTGAATTCTCTGGTCTTATAAACGGCTTCACTGCACTCCTGGATTTCCTCCTCGCCAATCTGGACTACTTTTTTTTGGACTGTTTTTTCCTGTTCGGCACATGAAAAAAAGGAAAAACAGACACAGGCCAACACGAATAAAATAGAAAAAATGGTTGTAAATCTCCTCATAAATCACTCCTTTCTTCGATCGATCCTAACGCAATCGATTCCTATCATATTCATTGATCTGAAAAGAGCAAATCAAAGGCAAGGGCGTTCCTCTGAATCTACTTCAATTTGATCTCATCCAGATCCAAATATTCGATTTTTGAAGTGCTTGAGTTAAAATACTCCAGAAATATTTTCCCATCCTTTTTTACAAAGCCGTATATGTCTAACACATGTTCCCCCAAAGTCTCTTTTTCTATTTTTTTCGCGGCAGCTGTATTGTAGAGTACATACTCCGTCTCAACCCGGCCTTCATTCTTCCTGGGCATTTTAATGCAAATAAGCCACTGATTATCTTCCGTGTGATTGATTATCTGAAAAACCGCCTCTTTATCCCGGTCAACTATGACCCCTGTCTTCTTATCTGTATCCATGAGAACAGAGCTCTCATCTTCACTCAAATAAATGAAACGTATCGACTCGAAACCTTCTTCGATCCTGATCTCCGCCAGGCAGGTATCCTCTGTTTCCAAACCCTTATACACATCCTGTATCTCAAGCCTCAAAATATAATGAACCGTATCCACCGGGCTTCCCACGTCCGCTTCTATTTCACT
>JAGGYH010000096.1 GCA_021162615.1 Candidatus Aminicenantota bacterium | reverse complement strand
CTATAAAGTACAAATAATATTAAATTAGCTTATTACTTTTCCACAACTGCACAAAAACCGGTCAAACATCAGCGAAAAAGATATCCACAGCGTGTGAAAACTTATAACCCCTTTATTATCAGTAATTTATCTTTATGGGAAATATTGTGTCGCATAAGGTATATTATGTCAACTTTTATTATTATCTTATTATTCTGAGTTTTTCTTTAGTTTTTCAAGCATCATCTCAAGTATTTTTATTATTTCTTCTTTCCTAACCTTCTGTTTCTTGAATTCAATTCTTACTCTGCATTCTTTTTTTCCTTCTGGTTCAAAATTATATACATATCTTTTTATCGGTCTTCTTTTGTATCCTTTTATTTCTTTTGATAATTTTCTCGTATCCTCACGCCTTAATTCACGCTGTTTTATTGCATTTACTAGCCTTTCCATGTCTTCATCTTTTCTTTGCTTTGATATCTCTAGTAGAGTCGACCTGCTCATAATTCCATAATCACAGCATATTTTTCTTATTTTTTCCGGAATCCTGCTTATGCTTATTATTTCTGTAACCGTAGAACGTGCTTTCCCCAGTTTTTTTGATATTTGTTCGTGATTGTATCCGTAGTTATCGGCTAAATATCTCAATCCGTCTGCTTCTTCAAATACATCCAAATCTAATCTCTGCAAATTCTCTATAAGCGATATTTCCATAGCTTCCATGTCACCTACATTCATCACAATACAAGGTATCTCACTCAATCCGATCTTCTTAGACGCCATGTATCTTCTTTCTCCAGCAATTATTTCATAATCTCCATTTTTCAGACGTACTAATATCGGCTCAAGAACTCCTTTTTCCTTTATTGAATTTATCAAATCCCGCATTTCTCCTAATTCACTTCGTGCTTGATGAGGATTAGGAGCTATTTTATTTATGCTTATTTGTCTTATCCGGTTCTCCGGAGCTTGACTTGATATTAAATCTACAAAATGATCATCATGCCTCATATTAACTGACTCAGGAAGTCCGGTTTTTCTATTTCTTTTTTTCACGGTTTATAATCTCCCTGGCTACTTTTTTGTATTGGATAGAACCTACTGACCTTGGAGCAAATGTAAAAATCGACTCCTTGTATGCAGGACTTTCTTCCAATTTAACACTTTTTGATATTACGTTCTTGAATACTTTCTCACCAAATACACTTTTTATTCTTTTTGCTACGTCTTTTGATAAATTTGTTCTTTTATCGAATAAAGTTATCAGCACCCCTAGTATTTCAATGTTCGTGTTGGCTACTTTTTTCACTTTTTCAATTGTTTCTAATAGGTCATCGGTCCCTTCAAGGCATAAATAAGATGATTGTATGGGAATGATTATACCTTCTGCGGCTACCAGTGCATTTATTGTTATAAGTCCCAATGTCGGAGGCGTGTCAATGATGATATAATTGTATTTTTCTTTTACAGTTTCTAGGATATCCCTTAATCTGAAATGGGCGTCTATCTCTCCTAGAAGAGACGGTTCTAATTTGGCCATTGATATTTTGGATACGGCTATATCCAAACCAGGAACTGTGGATTTTACAATGACATCATCAATAGAAACATCGTTCTTTACCATGACATCGTATAATGATTTTGCATCTTTATCTATTTCTTTTATGAGTGATATCGTGCAGTTTGCCTGTGGGTCTGTATCGACAAGCAACGTATTTTTCCCCGAGAAAGCCAGGGCTGCAGATACATTTAATGCGGTCGTTGTCTTCCCTACCCCTCCTTTTTGATTAGCAATAGTTATGATCAATAGTGGATTCCTTCCGCGATTTCACTTATGAAAATATATTATCTAATTTCCTTTTTCAAGAAAAAAATGCTTCATTCGAAAATTAATTTAAAAAACCGTATTTCTAAGCCTCTCCATTATGTCGGCATGCCGACATTGATTCCCATTCAGCAGGTAGTCACGACCAGCCCCTCATGATTTATGCTTAAATCAAAAAACCGTGCTCGCTCATTTGGCGGGTTCTTTTTTAATTCTTCCCTGCATCTCAGTGCATCCTTAGGGGATTTGCAAACGAAAAGAATAAATCCTCCTCCTCCGGCGCCCAACATAGTAGCCCCTGATATATAAGGTTCAAAAATACTTATCATTTTTTCTATCTGTTCGTTGGTTGATTCCGGATCTATTTCTTTTTTAAGTTCCCATCCCTTGCTCAAAGCTTCTCCAAATTTTTGTATATCATTTTTTAGAAATACCTCTGATAAATAAGACGAAAACCGGTGGATATTCTTTAGGGTAACAAGCGTTCTAGGGTCACGGTCAAGATAATTTCCAACAATATTTTGAAGTATATTCTTTGCCAGCCGTCTTATCCCTGTATAAAAAAGCAATGTCTGCCCACCGTTTTTGTCCGGATCCATGACGTCAGGCTTTATTGATTGGATTTTAGGATCAGGCATTAATCCAGGCTCTGTGGTTATTATCTTCACTCCTTTTGTGGACCCGCCGATTTGGTCCTGCCAGCCTCCACCGGTCGTTAATTCCTGTTCCAACTGCAAAACCCTGTAAAACAGCTCTCTTCTTGTGATGGTCTTGCCGATCATTCTATATACGGCAGAAACAAGAGCGGATCCCATAATGCTCGATGTTCCCAGACCGCTTCCGCTCGGAATAGCTGCCAGCGTGGTCAATTCAATACCGCCTCCAAAAAAATGCAGCATATCCTGTAAATTACTGACCCTTTTCGGCCAATAGGATCTATCAGGAGAAAAACCGCACAGTATGAGAGCTGCTTTGGCAAGCCCGAACTTGCTTGAAGGTGTTTTGTAATCAAGAAGGTCCTCAAGGTATTCTATTTTCACACTCTCTCCGTGGTCTATAGAATTTATCTTGATATAGGGCTTCTCTGATACACGCGCATAAACATGTATGGGAGGCTGGCCGTTTAGATTAACGGCTGCATTGACAACGCAACCGCCTTTTTCCAGGGAATACGGCGGTGTATCTGTCCATCCCCCACCCAGATCCAGCCTGGCTGGCGCTCTTGCCCAGATGATCTCATCGCTTCTCAATGCGTTTTTCGGATACTCATCCGGAATCCCTTTACCCAATACAATGGTCTTGCGCAGATTTACGAACGCGGATCCTCTGGCTCTCTCTGCCCAATCCTTAATATTCGTTGATAGATCAACACCAAGTCCTAAAAGCTCCAGCCATTCTCTTTTTCGAGCGCTCAAAGCGCTGTAAGCCTTTTTGAGGACATCCAATATCTTTTTCTTTCTTTGGGCCATCAAGAGAGCTGAGCCAAGAGTATGGAAAATTCTGGAGACATGGAGCTTTTCAAGACCCTCCTCTCCCCTCTTCTCATTAAAAAAATCATAAGCTATATTAAGGACACCTGATATCCACCTCAGAGCTTCTTTATCTTCATTATTATCAATAACATAGGATAATTCTTTTGCCGAAAAATCCGAACTCGTAAGAAACAGCTCTCCCAGCGATCCGTACATCCTCTCCATCCTGTTGTGCAGTCTCCTCTTCTGGAATTCCTTAGGATCTGATAAGAGGGCCATTTCCTTCAAACTGTATCTTTCCGCATCAAACCAGGCTTTTTTCTGATCAGATGCGGCTTTTTTTGGGTCATACATCCACAGCCAGCCCCTATAATCTTGTGCTTTCTCCACAGCAGGGAAAAGACGAGCGTTCCAGAGGGTTTTTTCCTGTTTGTTCTCCTTCCACAAATCCATTTCGCCAGCACCTGTTTCTTTAAGCCAATCCCTCAAAGGAAGACCGCACACAGTGATTCTCTCTGAGTAAGAAGTTTTAAAGTCATCATCACTGCTGTATAAGCGGACAAAAAACACCTTTTTACCTCTTCTTTTTTTCCCGGGAACAATATCAAGGCAGGCTTTTTCCGGAAGCTCCAGTGCCTCATTCACATCTGCTCCTACAACGATATTCCTTCCGCCCAGAGTAATCTTCGCCTTTATTCGGCATCCCTCGACCCAGGATTCTTTTCCTGACACAAGGTTTTCATCCATGAGAACATTATTGATGCTTATCACTTTATCCGGGGCTTGTAGGCCTCTGTAGGCATTTTCAGCTCCCAGGGTGCTTTTAACGATGTGCTTTAAATTCCCGAAATGATAAAAACCGCATTCCGGTAAAACGTGCACAAAGAACGGAATACCGGATATGCCATCAAATATAGTTTTAAGGAGTTCTTCTGGAAGCATTGAGCCGGCTTCTCTTACTTCCTCAAGGTAGGTAGGAAAATCAACATCCAAACCCAGGGCGCAGGCAATTTCCCTGTAAAGGTCAGCACCTTTTTCAATGACCGCACTGGCAAGCGGGCCCGACCACTTCATCTTCCCCTTAGAATCCGCCTGAACCCCAAGAAGGTCAAACAGTTTCGCTGCAGAACTTGTATCAATATTTGTGATACCAATATCCAGAATGGACCTCCCGATGCTGTCCAGGGCGCCCTGTTCTTTTTGCTTTGCCAAAGAGGGTTTTTGAAGGAAACGCCTTACTTTATTCTCATCTTTACCGAGACAGAAGACCCCGTGGTTTTTTGCCGTTTCAGGATCTGCTAAACCTCCCAAGCCTGTTATCCCCTCTCTGTAGAAAAAAGCCTTTTCAGGGTCAAAATCAAGGATCACATCTCCTGATGTGATTGTGATCTGGCCTTTTTTTGAATCCGGCTCAGGCAGATTCTTGTAAACATTTAAGATTCTGTCAAAGATGGTTTTCCCCGCCAGCTCCTCTTTCTCCCCGGGGATGGGCATAAATATCTTCCCGCACGTGCTGTAAGGAGGAAGCCTTTTTGAATCTCCGCCGGCATGAATGATCAAAATCCTTAAACCTTTAAGAGCATCGGAAGATTTGCCCCCCTCTTTTTCAACCACTTTCATTAGACACTGGACCGTACTTCCTGCGCTTCCCACTCGCTTTCCCTCGGGATCCGGCACAATGAGTGTGTTTCTGAATCCCCGGATACGATCCAGGTCTTCTCTCAATTTTATTTGAGATGTGTAAGAATCCGCCTGCTTTTCATTTGAAGCGGATATGATCAGATAATCCCAGACTGCCAATCGTTGTGTCTCCTCCAATTCCTAATTTATACGATTAGCGGCTCTTTTTCCAGTGATTTAAAACGAAAAACTGGCCTCTCCTCTATTTATATAATGAAATTCTTTTGAATTACAATTTTGGCCTAAAAAATCATCATTTAAAGCAAGAAAAACTGTGGAAAAATATGGTTATCTTATAGATTATAAAGGAGATGCCCGGGCCCGACCCATTATATAATTTAATTCTTTTTCCTGGCTTTTTCCACCTGGCTTTTCACCCAGGGGTAAGTGCGGCCGATTCCCTCTCTGAGCGAATATTTTGATTTCCATCCGATAGAGCTGATCCTGTCAATGGTAAAATTTCTTGCCTGGACCCCCACCGGACCTTTGACATGTTTTATTTTGATATCTTTTCCCGCCACACAAGCAATGGTCTTTACCAGTTCATCCACGGACACATATTCCCGGCGCCCGATATTGACCCCGTTCTCAAGGTCTGAATGCATGAGCAAATAGATACCTTCCACCATATCGTCAATGTATGTATAGGCTCTCATGGCTTTCCCGTCTCCCCAGACTTCGATCTCTCTGCCGTCCTCTGCTTCCGCGATCTTCCGGCACAAAGCTGCAGGAGCCTTTTCTCTCCCGCCCCGCCATGTGCCTTCAGGCCCGTAGCAGTTCTGGAATCTTGCCAGTCTGACTTTGATGTCATACTTCCGAGCATACGCCATGGCCATACGCTCCGCATAGAGCTTTTCCCATCCGTATTCGTTATCAGGCAAGGCCGGGTATGCTTCTTCCTCGGAAAGCTCAGGCTCATCCGCTTCCATATCCCTGTAAACACACGCAGAGGATGAAAAAAAGTACCTTTTCACTCCGGCTTTGGCGCTGGAATGGACCATGTGTATGTTGATTAAAGCGCTGTTCCTCATGATCTCACACTCTGCTGAATGAATGAAACCCATACCTCCCATATCAGCTGCGAGCTGGTAGACCTCATCAAAAGGCCTGCTTTTCCGTGAAAGGACCGCTCTCTCACAGTTTTCCTGCTCTCTGAGGTCAAGCTGGATGAATTCATCCGCTTCTGTTTCCGAAAATTCCGGTCTTTTAAGGTCTACTCCTCTCACCCAATAGTCCATTTTCTTGAGCTTTTTGACCAGGTGACTCCCTATAAAACCTCCTGCTCCGCATACTAAAGCTTCTCTCATTTTTTTCCTTCCTTATGAATTTTTTTATCCATTATAATCCCGTGTCCCACAGGATAAAGTCCCGGTATCGATACGGGCAGCCGGCCCTGAAAACCGATCTCTCCAAACAAAGCCCTGGCTGCTGCTCGCTGAGCTGAGTCTGCCTTTCGGTAAGCGCAGATACAGGCATCCACATCAGGAAAATGCTTTATAAAATAAGGGCTGCCGAACGATATCACAATCAACGGGACCTCATCTCCGGCCAATCCGTTTATGAGCTCAATATGTCTTTCGTTAAGCCCCACACTCCCCTTCCCCGAATACAATCTGGAAAAAAGAGTGATAATGCGAAGGTCAGCCTCTTTCGATTCTTCAACTGCCTGCCTGATAAATTCATCTCCAGTAAAAGCATCCGCATAAAATTCCATGGCTTCCGGATACCTCTCTTTGACCTCTTCTGTAAAAATCTTTCCCGCAAAAAAATCTCCCCTGTCACTGCTCAGGGAAAAGACCGCGATTTTTTTATCTCCGCCGGTTACAGGAACAATGTTCTGACCGTTTTTCACTAAGGTCACAGAGGCTTCAAAAGCTTTTTTTGCCTGTTTAATATGGCCTTTTGATGCCAGGACCCGCGTCAAGGTTTTGACATCCACGTTTTTCTTTTTATGAAGCCCCAGCTCCGCCTTTGCCCTCAAGATTCTTCGTACAGACTCATCTATCCTCTTCTCGCTTATCCCTCCAGCTCGTACTTCCTCGGCCAGCGCGTCTATGACTTTTTCCGTCTCAAGCGGAAGAAGAAGGCAGTCCACACCGGCCTTGACCGCTAATATGGCTGCTTCCTCCGGGGAATAAAGCTCTGTGATCCCTCCCATCTCCATGGCGTCTGTGACAATGAGTCCGTTAAAGCCCCACTTTTTCCTTAAAAGTTCGCTTATGATGATGGGAGAGAGCGTGGCCGGCATATGAGGAGACGGATCAAGCGCCGGGACATGGATATGAGCGGTCATCACAGCCTTCACTCCGGCTTTGACCGCTTTTTTAAAAGGATAAAGCTCCACCCTGTCCAGCCTTTCCAAATCAGCCTTTATCAAGGGAAGCTCTGTGTGAGAGTCCACATCCGTATCTCCATGACCCGGAAAATGCTTGGCTGTGGCGATAAGCCCGTTTTCCTGACATCCCCGGATATAAGCACTGGCCAATAGGCTTACCTGCACTGGGTCTTCTCCAAGGGAACGGGTGTTGATGATCGGGTTCTGCGGATTGATATTCACATCCACGACCGGAGCATAGGTTATGTGTATGCCCACGGCTCTGGCCTCTTCGGCAGTGACCTTGCCCATCATATACGCCAGCTCTTCAGAGCCTGAAGCGCCTATGGACATAAGCGGAGGAAAAAGAGTGGTGCCCTGGATCTGGCATCCCAGCCCTCTTTCCAGGTCAGAGGCAATAAGAAGGGGCACTTCGGATCTCTCCTGAAGCTCGTTTATCAAAGAGGCGGCCTCAAAGACCTCCCCTCCGAACAGAATCAATCCCCCTATTTTCTGTTTATCGATGAGAGACTCCAGATTCTTTCTATAGCTGCTTTCCCGGTTGTAAAAATGACCGGAAAACCGGCAGCTTATCATCTGGCTGATTTTTTCCTCTAGGGTCATTTTTTTCAGCGTTTTTTCGGCCCATCTCATTCCAGATGAAAGAAGCGTGAGGGTGGGCCTTAAAGCCTTCTGGGCGCAGTCGGTCAGAAAAAACAGCATAAGGATGGAAAAAGATAAAAGTAATATCTTTTTTTTGACGGTATTTGCGTTCATAGCGACCTTCTTCATGGTTTATTTAGTCTTTAATTCCTGTGTCATTTTAAAGGTTTCCCGGATGCCCGCCTTTCCTACTGCCGTTGAAGCCAGTTTAAGGCCGAAGCGGACCGCTTCCCACATATCTTTCCCTTCCCCAAGCCTGGAGGAGGCAGCCGCGCAAAAAACATCACCGCATCCTGTCGTATCCTTCACCTCAGCGGATTCGTTGGGTCTTATTTTTCTGTATCCTTCAGAGGTCAAAACAAGTATCCCTTCTTCTCCAAGAGTCACGATAAAAGCCCTGACTCCTCTTTCAAGAACCGATTCCCCGAAAACAGCGATCTCTTTCTCATCCAGATTCTTGTCCGGGCACCCCATCATACAGGCTGCTTCCTGGCGGTTTGCCTGTAAATAGTCAACACCCTTTACCCATTCCGGCCAATCAGGAAGCGGGATATACCTTCTGACCTTTCCCAGCTCCGGTGACAGTGCCAGGGAATGAATATCCATCCACACAGGGCATTCGGCTTTTTCCTTTACACGGTTCCAATCCTTTATAGTAATATCCATACCGGAAATCATCAAGAGAATGAGAAAATCAATATCAGCCAGTCTGTTCATGATCCGTTCGGGTGCTAAAGGAGGTACGACTGATTCCAGGATTTCCTGCCTCTCCCCTTCTCTCCGGTAAAAGAGATTCACACGGTTTCCTCTGCCGGGAACCGTTCTTACATCCTCAAGGTTTATGGACGGCCATTCTTTGAGCAGTGCTGTGACCGGGGATGCGAGTTCTTCTGCAAGATTGGCTATAAGATAGACCTCTTTTTCAAGGCCGCATAGAACAGAGGCCGTATAAAGCACACCACCCAGCCCGCTGTCTTTTTCCCCGGAAGGAAAAGTGATTACATCATGGGTTATGCTTCCTATCAAGCCGATTCTTTTTCCCTGACTTTTCATATGCGCAACCCGGATTCATTGAACCTTTTATTTATTTTATATAAAATCCAAAGAATTTCACGCACTATTTGGAATTTATACGGCTTTTCTATATTACCTGACCTATTCATAAAAAAATGGCGATGAGCAATTTTTTGTTTTGATTTCAAGGATATGCATACTTTTTACAAAAATGACAACTGAAATATTTTTATTTGTTTTTACTTT
>JAGGYH010000054.1 GCA_021162615.1 Candidatus Aminicenantota bacterium | reverse complement strand
TTTTTAACGCCATTCTTCGCACTGTGTTCTCGGCTGCTGCGCAACTCCCCCCGTCCGTGGGTCAGACATGCTCACAGCTCGGCTTTGCCGAGTTCCCTCAAACACAGCACTCCGAAGGCTAAATCTTCAATGTCGCTACGTCCACACCTGAATTTCAGTAAGCTCTCTTCAACCTCGACTTGTGAATAATCCAGGTTAAAAAAACTCAATTGCCCTCCGAGCCGATTTTGATCCTCCGCCCTTCTCCAAAAACAAGGGCCTGATACGCTTTCTCTACTCTATCCCAATTTTCTTCCCTGTCAAGTGCCCAAAATCTTCCCATTACAGTAGACAGGGACCCTATAGAGAGCTGGCGGCACATGTTCTCTACTTTTGAAATATAGATAGCACCGCTCTCAGGTTTTTCTCCCCTTCTCCCTATGAGTGAGTGTATATACACTTTCTCAATTCCTTTTCTTCTGGCCAGCTTAAGCAGTGAAAACAGATACTCAATAGTGCCGTGAGAGCTGTAATGAGAAACAATACCGAGAAGATGAAGCGGCTTCTTCTCGGCTTTGACTTTGTTCATGGTCTCGAGAAAAACCCTGTTTTTAAAAAAGCTTCCATCTTTAATGGAGCGGTCTATTCTGACTCTATCCAGAAAAATCCTTCTCCCGGCTCCGATATGAAGATGCCCTGCTTCAGAATTCCCGACTGTTCCCGGAGGCATACCGACCGCCTCACCCGAAGCTTTCAGCTTTGCATGCGGATACAAAGCCCAGATCTGATCAAAGTGAGGTGTATATGCTTCATGAATCATATTTCCTTCTTTTGGCTCATTAAGACCCCATCCATCCAGAATCAATAAAAGCACTTTTTTTGGCTTTGGCCCCTTCCAGCGATCAAGGATCAGGCTCTCTGCTTCCATTTCCGGGGGGCTTTTTAGACCCAAAATCTGAAGGACAGTCGGAGCGATATTTGACAGCTCTCCGGACGGCTTTAATTTGACCTCATTCGGCCTGTCCCTGGAAAAATCAGCCAATACAAACGGAACCAGATTATTCGTATGACCCGTATTTATTGTTCCATCCGGATAAAGCCATTCCTCCACAGTGCCGTGATCCGCGGTGACAATCAGCGTGACCTTTTTGTTTTTACAGTAATCCAATATCTTTCCCAATTCCTTATCTACGGACTCCACTGCTTTTAAAACAGCCTCTCTGTCCTCTGTGTGTCCCACAACATCCGCATTGGCAAAATTCGCAAACACAATCCTTGTCTCAGAATCACTGAGTTTAGAAATGACCTCTTTGGTAACCAGCTCAATGCTCATCTCAGGTTTTTCTGAAAAAGAAGAGATGCCCTCAGGAGAAGGAATGACGACTCTGTGTTCACCCCGAAATATTTTTTCACTTCGTCCGTTAAAAAAAAATCCGACATGAACAGCTTTTTCAGATTCAGATACTTTACAGAACGTAATCCCCTCATTGGAGATGACCTCTCCGAGAGAATTTTTGACCCTCCTTTTCGGAGGAAAAGCCACCCTGGCTTTCAGGTCAGATTTATATTCGATCATTGTGACAAAATTCAATAGAGTGTCTTTTTTGACCGGGAACTCAGAAAAATTCTTTTCTGTAAGACTTTGAGTGATTTCGATCTCCCTTTCCCCCCTGATATCATAAAATATCACAAAATCCCCGTTTTCCAATCTTCCTATAGGTCTGCCACGAGCATCACAGGCTATAATAGGCTCCAGATTCTCATCTTCCTGACCTTTGTCATAAGCTTCTAAAACAGCTTTCACCATAGGTGTTCTGATTTCTATCCTTTCCTTCTTATCCATTAACATGTCCCTTGCATTTGAAAGTGAAAAACTACTATAGAATCGCAGCTCCTTATTGTCAAATAAAAACAGAAATCAGGTGTTTCCATGCCTTTAACGCTGCTTCAGCACACCTTATTTTCGCTGGCCCTGAAATATGACTTACAGATCACTCGAATTCCAGTGACAGCAAAGCATTGGGATCCACCCTGCTTCCCCGTATCCTAATGCTCCAGTGGAGATGGGGGCCCGTTACTCTTCCTGTGGAACCTATTTTCCCGATGATGTCTCCCTTCTCCACTTTTTGCCCCATCTTGACTGTTATTTCCGAAAAATGGCAGTACACTGAAAAAACACCCAATCCATGGTCAATAATCACTGTATTCCCGGCAAAATAAAGGTGACTCGCCAGGACAACGCGCCCTGAATTAGACGCTTTTACAGGCATACCCATTGGGGAAGCAATATCCACGCCGCTGTGCTGGGAACGGGGTTTGTTATTAAAGAACCTCCTCTCACCAAAATTGGGAAAAATTTGGCCCTGTACCGGAACGATAAATTTTCCCTCAGCCTCCCATTCCGGAGAATAAATGTTATAAACCGCTTTAGTCAGCTCAGCTTCCCTCTGGATTCTTTCCATAACATTTTTTGGCGGCGTAACAAATTCTTCTTTGACCCATAATTTCTTTATAGGAAACTGTTTGGGACTGACAGGAATATCCTGTTCTTTTATCTCAACACTTCCGTCCTGTTTATAGACATAGACCTTAAGGGAATGGCTCCCTGTTTCAATTCCCAGATCCAGGCCGATAAGACAAACCAGGCAATCCCCGACTTGCGCCATGTCATACTTCTTATTGAGAAATTTGACCTGGGCGGATTGTATGACCGGCAGGTTTTTAACGGAAACCTTTAGGATCTCCCCCGGGGCTACATCCCTATACTCAAGAACAACCACATCATCGAGAACAAAGTCCTTCTCTTCCTCCTGAAACGACAGTCCTGCCGCCAGCAAGCCGATCATTATAGTGAGAGCTGCACAGGTACAAGCCTTCATCTAAATCTCCTTTTTCAATACCTTTCCCGGAAGCCTTCCTGTGTGTTCTCCCCTGTTGATCACAACCTCTCCATTAACGATCACAAACTCAATCCCTTCCGGATATCTATGAGGGTCATCATACGTAGCCATGTCCTTTACGGTTTTCTTATCAAAGAGGACGATGTCAGCATAATACCCCTTTTCAAGACAGCCTCTTTTTTTAAACCCGAATCTTTTTGCCGGAAGAGATGTCAACTTTTTTATCATATCGGGGAGGAGGGCAATCCTTTCTTCCCTTATGTATTTGCCCAGTACTCTCGGAAAACTGCCGTATCCTCTGGGATGAGGTTTGCCACCGCTCAGTTTCCCGTAAGGGGCCATCACTGAGCTGTCACACCCCACGCCTACCAAAGGATGGGACAGTATTCTTTTTAGATTTTCTTCATTCATCATAAACAGGACCATGCCTACCTGGTCCCTTTCTTCAATCAAGAGGTCTCTCATAAATTGAAACGCATCCTTTCCTGTCAGCTTCATACATTCCAAGATGCTCTTTCCCTCAAATGGACGGTTTTTTTCTGTAACGACTCCTGAAATAAGCACTTTGTCCCAGGATCCCAGCTTTTCCTCTCTCGCTTTTAAATGCTCTCTGAATCGGGGCTCAAGCGACGGGTCTTTCAATCTTTTTATAAAATCATCTGTTGTCCCTTGATGCGCCCACAAAGGAAAATTAAAGCTGCTCAATCCAGTTGCCCCTGCTGTATAGGGATAACGGTCGCAAAAGACATCCACCCCTTGATTTTTTGCCTGCTCTATTTTCTCCAAAGCTTTATCCAATTTTCCCCAGTTTCTTGGGTAAGCACATTTCAGATGGGATATCTGAAGCAATACACCAGCCTCCCTGGCAATGGTTATGGCTTCATCCAAAGATTCCAGCAGATAATCCCCTTCGTCTCTCATATGGGTTGCATACAGGCCGCCGCATTCACCCGCAGCTTTGCAGAGGGAGATCAATTCTGATGTCTCAGCATAACTACCGGGAGCATATTCCAGTCCGCTGGAAAGTCCGAGCGCTCCGCTCTGGATATTTTGTTTAATAAGAGACTGCATTTTTCTTATTCCCTCTTCTCCCGGAGTTTCATCATTAAAGCCGACCACAGCTCCTCTCAGAGCCCCATGCCCCAGAAAAGTGGAATAATTCAATGCAGTCCCTCTTTTCTCGATTTCAGAAAAAAACCCCTCTATATCTCTCCATGAAAGCTCAATATCATAGATGTTCTTTAATTCCTGCCTGCGCTTTTCATAAAGGGCGTCAGGAACAGGGAAAGGACTGGAACCGCAGTTCCCGCTCACAAGAGTGGTGATCCCCTGATGAATATGGCTTTCGGCTTTTGGATTTACGATAAGCCCCACATCAGAGTGGTCGTGAGCATCTATGAATCCGGGGGTTACGGTGAGCCCCTGGGCGTCTATGACAGACTTTCCCCTGGAAACAGGTATCTTTCCTATGTATTCAATCAATTCCCCTTTGATACCGATATCTTCTGCCCTTTTTTCCTTTCCCATTCCATCCAGGATAGCTCCTTCCTTTATCACCAAGTCAAAATCCTGGCCTTTTGTACAGCCTTTTAAAAGAAGATTGCATCCTCCGAAACCGGCTATTAAAGCAGCCTGACCGGTTTTCTTTAAAAATTTTCTTCGTTTCATTTTTTTCCCATTTTTTGCCTCTTTTTTTCTTTATTTTCCGCTTTCATACACTGCCCTTATTATTAACCTGGAGTATTCACAAGTCGAGGTTGCAGCAGATGCGAGGCGCAGGGTATGAAGCTGTGGTCCTTCACCGCAAATACCCTGCAACAAAGCAGATGCTGTGAGATCGGCTTGCCTTAATGGTAAAAAAATAGCGATTAAAATGAAAGAAAAAACTTACAAAAACATTTCAGTCGTCATTTTTTTTAAAGAGCATTTATATCCCTGAAATCAAAACAAAAAAATGAACATCGCCATTTTTTTATGAATAGTTCAGGTTAATAAACAATCATTGGATTAAACCTGATTTTATGATACTTATTAGAATTACAATGACTGAAAAATCAAAAGAACCGTTCCATGTCATCATAAAACCCATAGGCCCCGTCTGTAATCTGACCTGTAAATACTGCTATTACCTTGATAAAAAAAGTCTTTATCCTGACAAAAAATCCTTCCGTATGTCCGCACACACACTCGAAGAAATCACCAAACAGTACATCCATTGCCAACCAGAAGGCATTCAGGAAATCCAATTCGCCTGGCAGGGAGGAGAACCGACCCTTCTGGGAGTCGATTTTTTCAAAAAAGCGGTTGCGCTTCAAAAAAAATACGCTCCTAAAGGAGTAAGAATTTTTAACTCTTTTCAAACCAATGGAACCCTTCTGAGTGACAAATGGGGTCAATTTTTTCACGACGAATCATTCCTCGTTGGAATCAGCATAGACGGCCCTGAAGACCTTCATAACCGCTTCCGATACAATTCCAAAGGGGAAGGATCATTCAATCAGGTCATGAAAGGAGTGGAGATACTCAAAAAGCACGAAGTCGAGTTCAACACGCTCACTGTTGTCAACAGTATTAATGGGAATAGACCCAAACTGGTGTATGATTTCCTTAAAGAAATCGGATCGACATTTTTTCAATTTATCCCTATCGTTGAAAGAAACGATTCGGGTTCTGTTACCAAGGAAACCGTGGGCCCCAGACAGTGGGGAAGATTTTTGCAGACAGTCTTTGACTGCTGGCTTTCTTCTGATATCGGTCATATTTTTATCCAGAGATTTGATGTCTGCCTGGGCCTTTATATGGGACTGCCCTCTTCACTCTGTGTGTTTTCGGAGACATGCGGAAGAGCTGCAGCTTTAGAACACAATGGTGACCTTTACAGCTGCGACCATTTTGTTTTTAAGGAAAATTATCTGGGAAACATTAAAAAACATTCCCTCGCGTCATTAATGGACAGCCCTCAGCAGAAAAAATTCGGAGATAACAAACAAGCAGCGCTTCCCAAAAAATGCAGGCAGTGCCGTTACCTTCCCATATGCAACGGTGGATGCCCGTCTAATCGTTTTATAAAAAAAACAGGAGAAAAATACCCCTTAAACTACCTATGTGAAGGATATAAACTCTTCTTCAGACATTCACTCCCCTATTTCAGAGCCATGGCTCAAAGTCTTGCTTATGGTTCTTCAGCTAAAGACTATAAAATGTTTCTGGACAGCAAAAAAGCATCCGGTAACAACAAAAACACTAAAACATAACAGTGCATGACATGAACGGAGCACAGGATTAGTACCTTTTTATTTTAGGGAATTCAGGTGTGGCCGAAGCGACATTGAAGATTTAGCCTTCGGATGAGGCTTTTCGAGGGTACCCGGCAAAGCCGGGCTCTGAGTATGTCTGACCCACGGACGGGGGGAGTTACGCAGGAGCCGAGAAAAACGAAGAAGAATGGCGTTAAAAATCTGAAGGGAGCACAGGCCATATCTGAACTCCGGATCGCTTCGCCTATAAGGCAAAAAAAATGCTCATTGCTGTTTTTTTATGAATTGGTCAGGTTCATCATGCTTTCGATCACCTGAAGTGTTTTTCCAGTGGCTCCCTGAAGTGAATGCAGTGTTTGCTCTGCTTTTTCACCCATGTTGACCCTTTTCTTCTCATCATGGAAAACCAAAAGATTTATCAAATCTTTCTCATCCCTGACTATTTCCGCTGCTCCCTTTCTGACAAATTCCTCTGCAAGATAAGCAAAATTATCCATATGAGGCCCAAAAAAGATGGGTTTTCCGTAAAAAGCAGGTTCGAGAAGATTCTGTCCTCCCCAGGGGACCAGGCTCCCTCCTATAAAAGCGCTGTCTGCCACAGCATAAATACGGGAAAGTTCTCCTATGGTATCCAGGATCAGAACGTCCCATGTGACTTCTGAAGTAAGGCAGGTCTTTTTAGCTGTATTCAAATGGACTTTTTCGCAGTATTCCCTTATCCTCTCCACTCTGTCCATATGCCGCGGGGCTATGATGAGCTTAATGTCTCTCCTTTTTTTTAAAGCCTTAGAAAAAGCTCTTATGAGAAGGATATCCTCCCTTTTTCTGGTGCTTCCTGCCACAATTGTTTTGTATCTTTCCGGGATATTCAATTTTTTCTTTAGACCGAGCACTTCTTCTTCAGATAACTTTTTCAAATTTATTTCAGCTTTTAAATTTCCTGCAACACTTATTCGCTCTTTTTCAGCACCGATTTGTTCCATCCTTCTCTTATCCTCATCAGTCTGTACCAGTAAATAGTCGATATTTGCCAGAATCCTTCTCATGAATACCTTCAGATATTTATACCGGTTAAAAGAACAGGAAGATATCCTCCCATTAATAAGAACCACCCCTCCTGCTCTTCTCTGTGCTTCTCTCATAAGATTAGGCCAGAATTCAGATTCAGTAAGAACGAACAGAGACGGTTTGATGATGGAAAAAAACCTCCTGACTATGAGTTTAAAATCAAAAGGAAGATAAAGCAGTTCGTCAATATCTGCCAGTTTTTTTTTGGCTACTTCGTATCCTGAATTTGTTAAGGTCGAAAAATAGATTATCCAGTCCGGATGCGCCTGTTTCATTTTTTTTATAAGATTCTGTAAAGACAGGGCCTCTCCCACTGAAACCGCATGGATCCATAGGACTTTCTTCCCTTTTTTCGGCAGACAAATATGAGCGCCCATTCTATCCGAAATATGGAGTCTTTCCTTTTTCAGCACACGCAGCCTTATAAAATACACAGGGAAATATATGCATAAAACAATGAACAGAGAAAATGAATAAATCAGGTACATTGATAAAAAATATATAGGATTTCCAGTGGATAGTCCAGAATTAGGTGTTTATTTTTCTTTAAAATTCTGATATCCTAAGTTTCCCTTTAAGGATATTTCCTGTATTATGGAAAAAAAGACTATGAGTAGAGAACAAATAAGCTCTATTCAAAAAAAATCAGGGAGGACTTGAATCAGAGATGAATAAAGAGGAAAAAGAAGAAAAAAAAGAAACTGAGGAATCACCAGAAAAAATAGAAAAAAAAGAAAAAAAGAAAGAAAGAAAAAAAGAAACACCACCTGAGAAAGAAGAAAAGAAGAAAGAAACAGGAAAAGAAACACCACCTGAGAAAGAAAAGAAAGAAGAAAAAAAACCGCCTGAACCAGAAAAAGCCCCTGAAGCAGAAAAAAAACAGCCAGCTCCAGCCAAGAAGAAAAAAAAGATCAACAAGATGATGCTTTCAGAGGTTGAAGCCCAGTTAAAAGTCGCAGAAGAAAAAATGGGAGGATTTACGTCCAAGTATGCTCAGCATCTTCTTAGGCGAAAAGAAATACTCACTTCCCAAAAAGAAGAAAAACCCACGAAAAAACAAAAATAACAGACATCAGAAATCATTTACATTTAGGGTGTTTTCTGTTAACATAAAGAACTAATTTTAAGGAGAAGTTTTCCGTGTTGGAAAAAGAAGAAAAAAACAAAATAATAAATGATTTTAAAATAAATCCCAAAGATACCGGCTCGCCTGAAGTCCAGATAGCTCTGATGACAAAC
>JAGGYH010000066.1 GCA_021162615.1 Candidatus Aminicenantota bacterium | reverse complement strand
CGTCACCCGTTCGATCCACCAGCGATGGATCTCTCTCCCATTCGGGCTTCGCTCTCCTCTAAAGAGGAACCGTGCCCGCTCAGCCCTCATAGTGGATTCCTCATCCCATGCCCTTCTTCCCTTACATGGTCTCTACTCATGAATTATCAGAGTCACATCCCTGCATCCGAAGGCTAAATCTTCAATGTCGCCACGTCCACACCTGAATTTCATAAGGATAAAAAATCTTGACTCGTGAATAATACACGTCCGCGTGTATTATTCATAAAATCAGCTATTTTGGCTCAGATAGCAAAGGAAAGAAGCGGTCTTCATAAGAGTCAGATGGAGCTCAATCTCTAAGATAAAGGGAGTGGAATCTTTTTTCTGCCGCTGGGATCGGTTACTCTTTGATCAGGTTTGATAGTTCTTCATGGGTAACTACGGCTGTACCTATCTTTCCGACTACGATTCCTGCGGCTGAGTTTGCCAGAAAAGCAGCTTCCTGTATGGAGGCACCGGAGAGAAGAGCCAAGCTTGCTGTGGCAATAACCGTATCGCCGGCTCCAGTAACATCATAAACTTCTTTGGCTATGGTGGGGATGTGGGCAGCCTGTTTGTTTTTGTCTATCACGGTCATCCCCTTTTTACCCCGTTTTATGATCAGGTATTTTACTGAGATCTGGGAAAAGATCTCCATTCCTGCTTTTTCCACCTCCTCGTCCTTTTTACAGGGATGATTGACCATGGCTGCTGTTTCAAAGTGGTTTGGGGTCATAAGGGTGATGGGACTGAAAAGGGATATATTGTTGATTTTCGGGTCCACAAACACAGGGATGTCTCTTTTTCTTGCAAGGGGAAGGAGGCCGTTCAGGAAATGTTCGTTAACAACGCCCTTATTATAGTCGGATATCACGATACCGTCATAGTCTTCTTTTTGCAGGAACTTGAGCATTTTTTTGTTTGTTTCCTTGGGGATGGATTCGTTGACTTCTTCATCCACCCTGAGTATCTGCTGCTGGTGCGCGATGATCCTCGTCTTTGTGGTGGTGGGCCTGTTTTTTGTTGTAAAAATGCCTTCTTTATAGTCAAGACTATTTTTGATCCACTTCCCGCTTTCATCTTCACCTACAGTCCCCAGTAAAACAGAGAAGGAACCAAGGCTCTTCAGGTTATGGTAGACATTTCCGGCTCCACCCAGACAGAGTGTATCCCTTCTGACATGGACAACAGGAACAGGAGCTTCAGGTGAGATGCGTTCAACTGTTCCCCATGTGTACCGGTCAAGCATTATGTCACCGACGACAAGCACTCTCAGGTTTTTAAATTTTTTTATGATATTTAACAGTCTTTTTCTATTGATTTTTCCCATGTGTTTTCTCCCGTAGAAAAATCGGATTGGAAAGGATCCAGGGGCAGTTTTTGCTCAATGGAGTTCTTTCCTGAAGATAGACTTCCACACGGTACACTCCTGGTTCAGGGGGATTAAAGGAGACAGAGTTATCGGTGCCAATGAGTACAGGATTTTCGTTGTGGATGAGAACGGTTTTGCAGGCTATGGAATCTGGAGTTTTTATAAAAAGAGAGATGGATTTATTAAATGGATGAGATTCACCCATATATATCCTCTTTTCTCCTGCCTCTCCCCAGAACTGAAAACCGTCTGCCGGAGCGGCTGCGTCAATGCTGTTATAGAAACGGCCGTTTCGAAGAGCATGGAAGATTTGGTTTTTTGCTTTTTCAAAACCTGTAGATAGGTTTTCTTCCAAAGGCACATGGATTCTGAGCAGGGAAAAAAGCGGTCTATAGAGCAGGTGAGCGTCTGTAGCATAATAAGCATACACCGTGAACTCCTTATTAAGCATGTCCCATTTTTTGAGATTTTTCTCGGGATACCTCATTATTTTCAATAGGGGAAACTCAGGCTCAATGAGAAGAGCGGGAAGATAAGCAAGGAGGGGAAAATAATTTCTTTTAACCATGGAATCGGCATTGATAATTTCTATCCCCGAGTAGCCGGCATACTCCCCCCAGGTCCAGTGTGTTTTAGAGTAAGGGTGTGCAATGATGGAAAATCCATTAAGCTGGTTTATCCTGTAGGCAGCCAATTCCGCATTTTGGGAGAAATTTTCCTGGGGTTCCTTAAAGTCCAGCGCCACAAGGTGTCCCCTGCTTACGGAAAGCTCGCTTCCGGCCAGAACAAGAATTCCTTTTTTCCAGCCCTGGCTGTCCATGCTTTTGTAATTAGGACTTCCATGGTCTGTCAGAATGCAGAAGTCAAGGGAAGACCGGGCAGCTGCTTCTGCGATTTTTTCCACGCTTTTTTTACCGTCAGAAAAAGTAGAATGGATATGATAGGCTCCCTTTATTTCAAGCCGTGTGGATGGCTCCTCAGGAGTCTTATACGTCTTAAAGCTTATGAGATGGAAAGAAAGCCAGACAATATACAAAGCAACCAGACAGAGGAGCGACAGAAGAACCTTTTTTCGTGTTTTTGGCATTTTATTTATTTTCTTGTAACTTGAGTATCCTTTTGGCCGCAAACGGCATGGTTATCAAATACAGAAAAAGCGTGACGACTTCGGAATCTCCGAAATTGTATTCAAATAAACCTGCAGCAAAAAAAGCCAGGAGGCCGGATAAAGCAGCGGCTGTGAATGGGAAAAGGGAAGGGTTCTTGTTTTTGATCAATCTTATCAGGGAGACGAAAGCCCATATTACAAATGCCAGCCATGCCAGAAGGGTAAAAAGGCCTCTTTCAGCAGCGATTTGAATGATATTATTGTGAAGATGAACATTGCTGCGGGCGTCCTCTGAAAGGTCGTATTTCGGGTTTTGAAAGATCACATCCACTGTATCAGGCCCTGTACCGAAGAGAGGATGCTCTTTGATGATTTCCCATCCTGTTCTCAGATATTCTATTCTAATGGCGTTTGAGGGACTTTTCAGGCTGAAAACGCTCAAGGCTCTTTGCTTTATGCTTTTTGGGCTTACAAGAAATGCCAGCGCCAGGCCTATGGGAAGGAGGACCACAAACTTGGGCTTGTAAAGAAACAGAAGCACAAAAGCAGCGACCGCCAGGCCTACCCACGCGTTTCTGGTCAGAGTCAGCACAAGGGCTATGGAGGAAGCAAAAAAAGCAGCGCCCCAGATATACTTTGTTTTGCCATGATTAAAAAGAAGTAAGCTGAGCGCAAGAGTAGCAAACAGAAGCAGAAGTCCTGCCTGCGTCATATAATGGCCCATAAATCCAGATATCCTTTCACCTGGTTCATACTTAAACAGGAAGATGAAAAAGGAGAACAATACGCTGACCAGTCCTGAGGCAAGAAGGGCCAGGTTTGACATTCGGATATCTTTTATTTTTTGGAAGCCGGTATAGACCAAAGGGACAATAAGAAACAAAAGCAGCTCACGGCTGTCTATGAAGCTGACCTTAGGGTTATCAGAAAAGATACAGGCTATAAGGGAAAGGAAACTGTAGGCAAGGAGAGCCCAGAAAAAGCCGGGGAATATGATTTTTTGTTTTGATCTTATCATATAAATGACCCAGAGTATGAACGCGATTCCGAGCATTGCCTGGCTTACTGAAATAGAGACCATAGAGAAAAGGAGATAAAAGGCAATAGCGGCAGGCACAAGGCATGATATTTTCATTTGGCTCTTTCTCCGTTTTAAGAACAAAGGGATGATATAACAGAACCGTAAAAACTTCAATTATCTTATATGGGGACGTCCCATTAGGTGCCACCCTATAAACTGAAAATTCACACCGAAAACTTTTTTTCAAAGTGACAAATATAATACATCCATTCAGTCGATAATAGTAGGGAGGAAACTTCATGCTGAGACTCTCGAGAAACTTAACCGATAATAGTGAAAGTTAACAATGATTCCAAGAATACATTCTGTAACCAAGACCTTACGACTCAATACTGGATAATGTATTTAAAATTGAATAGAGTGGTACCTAATGGGACGTCCCCTAATGATTAATGTTAAATGTGTAATGCCTTATCGATTGTTTCAAATAATTTCCAATCCGGACTTAACTTTGGGAAGACCCAGCAGGGTTTTAAGGCGGACAGATCGTTCTCTGTTACAAGCTTTGAGTTTCCGGTTAAAAAAATTATTGGCACATCAATCTGTCTTCGTATTCTGTACGAAGCCTCAATCCCGTTTATCTGTCCTTTGAGCTTTATATCCATCAGGATAATGTCCGGAGTCTTCTTGATAGAAAAATCAACTGCCTCTTCTCCTGAAGAAAGGATGGAAACTACCTTATAAGCATGCTCCTGCAGGAGCATCTTTATACCCGCTGCAATAATCGATTCATCTTCCACCAGTAGTATTTTGGGAGGGTTTTTCATTTCAGGTTCCTAAAAATGATTTTAAATATCGTGCCGTTTCTTCTTGACATTGAAACTGTGCCCTCGATCTGTTCAGTCAGGATTTTTATTAGATACAGGCCAAGGGACTCTGTTTTGTCAAAATCAATGTCAGCAGGAATGCCGGCACCGTTATCGCGGAAAATCAATTCACAAGATTTATTTTTCAGCAATTGCAGGGATATTTGGATGCGGCCTTTTTGCCCTTTGGGAAAGGCGTGTTTTAAACTATTGGTAATGAGTTCGTTTAATATCAATCCGCAAGGGATGGCGGTTTTAATACCTAAAGATATATCCGCTATCTTTAGGTCAAGAGAAATATTTTCTCCTTTATCGGCGGAGCGGAGCAGTTCCTCAGCCCTTTTTTTGACGTATTCTTTAAAAGGAATGTTTGCAAAATCACTCGACTCGTACAATAGTTCATGCACTAAAACCATTGACTGGATTCTATTGACACATGCATCAAATGCATTGAGAGTCGTTTTATCAGTGACATAATGCCCCTGCAGATCGAGCATGCTCTTAATAATCTGCATGTTATTCTTTACTCTATGGTGAATCTCATGGAGGAGAGTTTCCCGCTCTTTCAAGTCTTTCTGGATTCGGTCTTTTGCCTGTCTAAGTTCGTTTATCTTTTGCTGTAATTCCTGCGTTCGCTCATTGACTAAATGCTGTAATAACAAAGCAGATTTTTTCTTTGTTCGATAGCGGTAATAAATAAAAAGGGCAATTAATAAAACGATAGCTAAAATAAAAACGAGCTGCTGCCTATGTAATCGGACTTTTTGCAATTGAAGCTTATATGCCTGATTTTCTTTTTCCTTTTTCTCGGTTTCATACTTCACTTGCATTTCGGCTATTTTTTCACTTAGTTCTTCAGTAAACATGGTTTTTGTTAATTCTGAATAATCTCGCTGATATTTGAGTGCTTTCTGATAGTCTCCTGTTTGTTCGTAATAAAATGAAAAACTTTCCAAGTTGTCCCGGACCAGTCCTTTATTCTCAAGGTTTTCCGCTAACTCTTTTGATTCGAGAATATATGGGTAGGCTTTCTCTGGCTGCTTAGTCATTAAATAGTACTCGGCAAGATTATAAGTGGTAAGAGCAATCTCCCAATTATTTCCGAGCTCTCGGTCAATTTGCAGTGCTTTTAGCCGGTATTCAAGGACATTCTCCATTTCTCCGAGCGCTAAATATACATTACCGAGATTATTGTATATCTGAGATATACCGAGCCTATCATCGATTTCTTTTTTAATCTTCAGAGCTTTTAGATAATTGTCTAAAGCTTCATCATATTTTTCCGTTTTTGCCTTTACATTCCCAATAAGGATCAATAACTGGGATATATCTTTCTTGTCACCGCTTTCCTTTTTTATGTCCAAAGATTTTTGAAAATATTGCAGTGCTTTATCAAAATTGTCTATATAGAAATTTGCCTGTCCTATATTCCTATAAGAAAGGGCAATCCCGCTTTTGTCATTTATTTGTTCCATTATCTTGAGGGCCTTCATGAAATAATCCATGGATTTTTCACTATTTCCCTTATTATTGTAGGCAACTCCTAAATGATTATAAGCTTTGGCTTTGGATTGAAGGTCCTGAAACTTTTCAGCTAGTTTAACAGCCTGTTCTGCATATGCAATTCTTTCATCAGGCTGCAGTTCCCAATAAAAGCCTGCCAATTCAATTAGAATCTCGATTTTCTCTTGCTCCCCGGATGCGTTTTCCAGTTTGTTTTTTAGAGTGTCTATCTGTATTGGAACAGCAGTTAATATACTTATGCACAAAAGAAGTGTTATAGATAATAAAAATGCAGAAAATTTTCTTTTGAAACTCATAGCTTATATGCTTGGCTGAAATACAGATTAAATTAAATAATATTGGGTCGCAGATGTCAACTCAGGGCTGCTGGGAAAAGCGCCTGCGGGCCTAGGAAATTCACAAGCCGAGCGGCCTAACGTATTTGTAGAGGACGTTGTTCCGGGCGGCTAAGTCCACCTTATTCTGATATACAGAGAACTTTAGTCATCTCTTCTTTCCGGCACATTTCTTGAATCTCTGTCCCTGCCGTAAGCAGGATCTATCGCCAATGTCATCCGGAGAATACAGCATTTTACCGTATCCTTTTCCATTATTTTGAGACATTTCTTCTTTTCTGGATTCCCAGGCTTCCTCAAATGAGACCGCATCTAAGGAATTAATCAAATCAATCCTGTTTAGGGGGACTCCAAACTGGAAAATTGTTCCTTTAGTTTGGAGTTCAGCAGAGCATTTTACACCCGGGATCTTTCCCTCCCAAAAATCAAGAAGAGCATTGTAAAGACAAGTAACATTAGCTGTTGTAGGCTCATAGAAGAAATCGACATCTCCTGTTAGTCTGGCATATCCGTAGTAAATAACAGCCTCTCCGCCAACAATAACATATCTTACCCCATAAACATTGAGCAATTTTATGAATTCCTTGATATCCGATGAAAAATGAGAGGCCTTCATCATTTACCTGACCTCTGACGCATGTCAGGGTTGTGTTTTCCATAATATTTTGTTTTAAGCAGGCGGGATATTCTTTGTCTTTCCTCTGCTGTCATACTGATATGCTGCAGAATATCCCATTTTTCGGCATCGTTGAAATTTTTAGCCTTATGGACGATCCTCTTCATTATTATATTCCCTTTTCAAATTTCTAAAATATTATTTAGATTATTTTATCATCATTTATTTATTATTAAAATTTAAAATAATCCTATCGCTCGAAAAACAACACCCATGCCACCTTCACCGATCTTCCTGAGGATTCGGTAATGAGAGATTGTTTTACCGATCATTTTTTATTCATTTTAAATTTTCCAGATTTTCAGAGGATAATGGCGGCTGATTCTGGTGAAATTCTTGTCATTATGAAGAAAAAACAGATCATGTTCTAAAGCCACCCTGGAAAGACAGGAATTTGGTTTTTTTGTTGCTGTTGATTTTTCCTCCATTTCATCAAATTCCCATCCTCAAAGCAGCTTCACTATTCATAATACACACAGAAAACACGTCCAGTCAACGGGAAACTCCCAGAAATGTGATAACAAAGCAAAAGTGTCCCCATCAACTGCAATGCTAAAATGTCCCCTTCGGAAAGGAGGCAGAGGCCGGGTGGCCTTATTTGCATCATATCTGGTCGATGAGGATAGGAAAATAATGATAGATTACAATTAGCCTGGATAATTCCAGAGTCGATATTGGAACTCCTCAATTGTTAAATTATTACTAAAAAACTTATATTATGCACATAAGTGCAATATAATAAGCATGTGACTATTAGGAATAATTGTTAAGGCTAAAATATGGCGCGTTCTAAAAAACAGAAAATGGTACATTATCCGCCATTGCACTCCTCTTATAAAGCGGCTGGAATTATGAGAAGCAATTTGCAGCGACTTCCGCTCGCTTTGGATGAGTATGAAGCCATCAGGCTGGCGGATTATCTAAGGTTGGATCATGCAGAAGCTGCTCTGAAAATGGAAATATCCCGTTCTACTTTTTCGCGTCTTATTAAGAAAGCACGCAAGATAATCGCCCAATTTCTTATTGAAGGGAAAGAGCTGTACATTGAAGGAGGAAACATTCATTTCCGTGATAACGTAATTTTTTGTCAAAATTGTTGGTATATGTTCAAAATAAGCATAGCAACATCTATGACCGAATGTCCGGAATGTAATTCTAAAAACCTGTTGAGTTTGGCAGGTGGATTTGGACGTGGCAGATGTTGTGTAAAAAATAATCAAAAAAAGGAGGCAATTATGCCAAGACAAGATGGAACCGGACCGGATGGTTTGGGCCCTGGGACAGGTAGACGGATGGGGTATGCCGCTGAGAGAAACGGAAATCCCGGAGGAGGACGGGGTTTAGGTCGTGGTGGCGGGAGAGGTCGTAATGACGGAGGTGCTTTAGGCACGGGTGGTTTTTGTGTATGTGCAAAATGTGGTGAAAAAGTCCCACACCAGCAAGGCGTAAAATGCACTACATTGAAATGTCCAAAATGTGGAAACACGTTAGCAAGAGATGAATTATTAAACAAACAAGGGATAAAAAATTGAAAAAAAATACTGTTGATGTAGCCTGGAACAGCAAGATGTCATTTAAGACATCTTTAAATGGGCATGAGATAATCTTAGATGCAGAGAGTAATGTAGGTGGTGAGGATAAAGGCCCCCCGCCTAAACCATTGATGCTTGTTTCTCTGGGTGGATGCACAGGGATGGATGTGATTTCTATCTTAGAAAAAATGCGCGTAAAAATAGAAGATTTTCATGTGCGAGTGGAAGGAGAATTAACAGATGAGTATCCTAAATACTACCATAAAATACATACTATTTATGAGTTTAAAGGCAAGGATTTACCGCTGGATAAATTAAAAAAAGCAGTTAAACTCTCGGAAGAACGTTATTGTGGAGTCAGTGCTGTTTATAAGCATGGAGCCGAGTTAACTTCAGAAATTAAAATCATTAAGTGAGAGTATGATGAAAATAATTTAAAAGCAATCATGATGGAAAGCTGGCAGCAGGTAATTGCACGGCCGGAATAGAAAGAGTTTTCAGGTTTTTTTATGACAGAAAGAAAAGAAATAAGCAATGATAAATGAAATTTTTCATGTTTTTATGCAAGCATTAATGATAGCCGGGTTTGTTTTTGTAATGATGTTGGTTAAGGAATATGGCAAAATAACATCTCAAAGAATAGATGGAAACAATATTTACTGGCGGCTTTTTTAGGTGTTATTCTCGGATGTCTTGGTGCATTTACCGCAGTTGCCTTGTTCTCGCATCGCCTGATATCATTAGGGGCCATAATAACAACGATGATTGCAACGAGTGGAGATGAAGCTTTTGTAACCTTATTTGCTCAAGGGCTTATCCCCTTTAGTGTGCTTTTAGCAAGCTCAATAGCTCAGGACGGGCATGGTATGCTTCCGCTACTTGCGGAATCAAAACGAGGATTTTTAGCTGTAAAAATTTGTGAATGTCATTTTTGCATTGGTAGCCGGAATTACAGGTTATTTAATGGGTTTTTAGGAAGAGTAGCGAAAATAACAAACATGTTAATTCAGGTTCTTATGAACAAAGATTAAGGTGGAGATAAAATGGAACACATAATAGATTTTTTAAAAAACTTTGATCCCATAATTCAGGCTCTGTTTGCAACGGGATTTACCTGGGCAGTAACAGCTCTTGGGGCAGCAAGTGTATTTATGGCTAAACAGGTGAACAGAAAATTACTCGACGGCATGCTTGGTTTCGCTGGCGGAGTGATGATTGCTGCCAGTTTTTGGTCATTATTGGCTCCAGCTATTGAGATGTCTGCAGGAAAAGAAATTCCAGCCTGGTTTCCGGCTGCGGCAGGTTTTCTCGTGGGAGGTATCTTTATAAGGATTGCAGATAGAATACTTCCTCATCTTCACCTTAGCCATGCTTTGGAGGATGCTGAGGGCCTTAAAACGAGTTGGCGAAAAACTACGTTACTAATTCTGGCGATAACTTTACATAATATCCCCGAAGGTCTTGCGGTTGGAGTTGCCTTTGGTGCTCTTGCTGCCGGTTTTCCTTCTATTACTTTAACAGGAGCCATTACTCTTGCGATAGGAATCGGGATTCAAAATTTTCCGGAAGGACTTGCAGTTTCTATGCCTCTCAGACGGGAAGGAATGTCCCGCCTGAGAAGCTTTTGGTATGGGCAGTTATCCGGGATAGTTGAACCGATTGCAGGTATTGTTGGCGCAGCGGCAGTTATCCTTGTACAACCTATTCTTCCATATGCTTTGGGTTTTGCTGCTGGCGCCATGATTTTTGTCGTGGTAGAAGATGTGGTCCCAGAGTCTCAAAGTGCAGGCAATATCGATTTAGCAACTATGGGGGCGATGATTGGTTTTTTGCTGATGATGATACTTGATGTTGCATTTGGATAGTCGTTATAAAGCTGTAGTTTTAAAGGAATTATTAAGTGGAATTAAATAAACAGATATCAAAACGCAATTATTATTCCTTTTTATGGCACGCTGTTTTCCTGGCGCTGGCTAAAAATTTTATGGATGTGGACATCATTATTCCGGCTATGATGGTTGATGCAGGCGGCAGCTCACTTCAAGTTGGCATGCTAATAGCAATCATGTTGGGTGGAGGAAAATTTGCCCAACTGTTTTTTGCCCCTTTTTTGAATAACCGATCTGCAAAGAAATTTTACTTATTAGGAGGAATTAACACTCGTATTTTTGCCCTTGCTGGGATGGCGCTGTTATTTTATTTTTCATCTCATATAAATGATAGTTTTCTCGTTTGGTCTATTTTTATTTTGATTTCCCTCTTTACAATAAGTGGCGCTTTTGCAAACATCAATTATACTGATATTTTGGGGAAATCCGTATTGCAGGAAAAAAGAAAGTCTTTTTTCTCCATCAGACAAGTCATTTCCAGTATCATTGTTTTCCTATCAGCATTTCTTGCAAGGAGAATCCTGATAGCATACGGTTACCCCCTAAATTATACCACATTATTTTTCATTGCTGCTGTGCTTCTGGGGATAGCATCGTTGGGCTTTTGGAAAATCAAAGAAATTCCTGCATCCAATTTCAAAATTAAAGGACTTGTGAAATTTATCCAAATTATTACCCACGAAATGCGCCTCAATAAAAAATTGAAAAATTATGTTTTTTTAATAAATACTCAGGGAGTTTCTCTAGGTTTGATGCCATTTTTAATTCTTTATGCTAAGAAAAATCTATCTGCGGGGAGTCAAGACATTGGTAACTTTTTGCTTCTAAAAGTAATTGGCGGTGTTTTAGCTGGCAGCATACTTTTTTATTATTCTAAAAAAATAAAATACCAATACATGTTGTACATTACCTCAATTATTGCTATCCTTATTCCTTTGTCTATTTTAATACTGCCAGGATCTATATTTTTCCCTTACATCTTTTTGGCAGGCGGCATTGTTTTTGCCATTCATACTATTTCGACCGAGGGAATTTTATTAGAAGTTACCAATAATGAAAACAGGGCATTATACACTGGATTATCCGGTGCGGGCAACATTCTCCCTGTTATATTTCCACTTTTAAGTGGCTGGATCATTACTGAATTTGGATTTAGATTATTTTTTATACTATTTATGCTTATTATTTTTTTGTCATTTTATTTTATTTATAAACTCGACTGTAAAAAATGAAGTTAAAAAAAAATAAAATATATCCTGACTCAGGGGTTGAATTAACCCCCTTTACAGCAATAAATTATGACAAAGTAATGAACATTGCTACCCTGGGTCTTTATCACGGCTTTATTCACAGAGCAATTAAAGCAATGCACATTCAGAGTGAAGATAAAATTCTTGATTTAGGGTGCGGTACCGGACGTAATGCCTGTATTATGGGAAAATATTTGAGTGGTACAGGAAAAATAACCGGCATGGATATATCGCCGATAATGGAAAGGCAGTTCAATAAAAAATGTGCTAAATATCATAATATTGATTTTGCCAGGCAAAGAATTGATTTGCCATTCTCGATATCAGAGAAATTCGATAAAATATTTATTAGCTTTGTGATTCATGGCTTCCCTCATGAAATCCGCAAAACGGTACTTAAAAATATTTATACCCATTTAAAACCTGGCGGTGCATTTTTTATGCTTGATTTTTCTGAATTTAAAATGAATGAGATGCCGTTCTTGTATCGCTTTATTTTTAAAAAAATTGAATGCAAATATGCTTTTGATTTTATCGAGCGAGATTGGAAACAGATACTGTCAGATTATAATTTTACTGGCTTTGAAGAGTTTTTATTCTTCAAGGATTATGTAAGATTATTAAAAGCCAAAAAATTAGATATAAGATATAAATAAAGAAAAGCGCATAAAAATAGCTGTTCCAACCAACGATGGAATAAGCATCATGAAGAAACAATGCAGCATTTAAAGACATTAGATGTATATGAATCAATTCGTGATTGTGGGATGATAATCTCGGCTAAAATTGGCAAAAAGGGAATAAAAAGACTCCAAGAAAGAGGAATGACTAAAGTTCTCTGTTGATTAATAGAATTGATTTTAGAGTGGGGGCTTGATGTGTAAACAGTCGTTTACTTGCAGAAAAAAACATTAATTGGAGATTTCCTGGCTCACCTGATCATATGAAGGTAAAATGATGATTCCCACTTACAGTTGCTCCTTTATTTCCGAATGGATGGATTCGATGAGTTTGTCTTCCCTGCCTTCGATAATGATCCTCATGACAGACTCTGTATTTGAGGGCCTGACATGCAGCCGGAACTCGGGGTAGTCGATTCTTAGTCCGTCTTCCGTATTTGTTTTACCTTCGCCGAAGTTTGCCCTCACTATATTCATGATCCTTTTTCTGTCGCTGAAGCCGGCTTTTTGTTTTTCAAGCAGTTAATTCGGTCTGACCCCTTATAAAGATTAAAAATATTTAATCTAACATTCACATTCTTTTAACATTCATATGTTATCCTGTTCTACCTTGAAGTAGTGAGATTCGAAAGACAAAGGAGAATAGAAATGAAGAGATCGCGAATACTTTTTTTTCTACTCGTGTGGATTTGTTGTTCTTTGCCGACAGCACAGCTTATGGCTGACAATCCTAAAACCAACGTGGATGAGCTCAAAGAGGCCGCGCCAAAAGTCTTTCTCGACTGCCGCGGTTGCGACAGAGACTTTTTCCGGAAGGAGATCACCTATATTAACTATGTGCGAGACAGAAAGGATGCGGACATCCATGTCCTGGTAACAGACCAGAGCACAGGAAGCGGAGGCCGGGAATACACCTTCGCTTTTATCGGGCTGAACGAATACACAGGTTTGGAAAACTCCCTCACTTATTCATCCGGTCCGAACGATACGAGAGATGAGACCAGAAAGGGCCAGGTCGAAGTGATGAAAAGGGGCCTTTTTCCTTATGTGGTCAAAACACCAATTGCCAATTATATTTATCTGAGCTTCCGAGAAAAACTTAAACCAACTAGCGTTAAGGATCCCTGGAATTTTTGGGTCTTCAGCATCAGCGGGGACATTCGTTTATCGGGGGAATCGAGCCGAAGTTCCCGCTCCCTGAATGTGAACGTTTCGGCCAACAGGGTCACGCCTGACTGGAAGATCCGGCTGGGTCTCTCCGGCGATTTCGATAAACGGATTTACGATTATGAAGACGAATACATCGAAAGCATATCGGAGGAAAAAAATGCCACAAGCATGGTTGTCAAAAGCATCAGCGACCACTGGTCTGTGGGAGGCTGGGTCGAGGCTGAAGCGAACACTTACAGTAACTTGGATCTTCTTTTCACGGTTGCCCCCGCGCTGGAGTACAATCTTTGGCCGTATTCTGAATCCACAAGGCGGCAGCTCCTGTTCCTGTATAAAATCGGTTACAATCGCGCCAATTACACGGAAGAGACCATTTATAATAAAATGTCTGAAACCCTGTTCAATCAATCACTCACAGTAACTCTCAGCCTCAGAGAACCCTGGGGAAACATTTCTGCATCGATAGATGGCTCGCACTATTTCCATGATATCAAAAAAAATCGCCTTCAAATGAACGGGAACCTGGATATCCGTGTCTTAAAAGGGCTTTCAGTGGACATATGGGGAAGATATGATCTCGTCCACGACCAATTGTCCTTGCCAATAGGAGATGCATCTCTGGATGAGGTCCTCCTGGCAAGAAAAGAGCTGCTCACAGCCTACGATTATTCCATCTCTGTGGGATTGCGGTATACCTTCGGATCGGTTTACAGCAATGTGGTTAATCCCCGGTTTGGAAGAACACGATACAGGGGAAGGGGCAGGTTTTAGGCCTGTTTTACGATAACCGTGCAGGAAACTGCCATGAGGAGCAAATTTCAACGCAAAGCAGATTCCATTTCATTTTCTGCAGACGTGAATTATAATAAGCCCATGCGAATCCTAATCGTGGAGGATGACAAAAAAGTCGGGGGATTCTTGAAGAGAGGACTTCAGGAAGAACAATACGCTGTGGATGTATGCCGCAACGGCACCGATGCTTTATACATGGCCCAGCTCAATCCGTACGATGTGATCATTTTGGATATCATGCTGCCCGGGATGGACGGCTTCACGGTTTGCCGGGAGATAAGACAAAAATCCATCCTCACGCCTATCCTTATGCTGACAGCAAAAGACGAGATCGAGGATAAGGTAACAGGACTTTCCGAAGGCGCCGATGACTATCTGACCAAGCCATTCTCCTTCGAAGAGCTTTTGGCCAGAATTCGCGCTCTCCTGAGAAGAAGTCAGGATTACAAGACCAAAGAGCTGAAAGCGGGAGCCCTGGTGCTGGATCCCCTAAGGCGATTGGTGACCAGGTCAGGGAAAAAAATCGATCTCACCGGCAAAGAATACGCCTTATTGGAGTATTTGTTGCGAAACCGGGGGCGAACCGTAACCCCATCCATGATCCTCGAGCATGTCTGGGACATGGATTATATGGGTTCCAGCAACATCGTGAATGTGTACATTAATCATCTTCGCAACAAAGTCGATAAAGATTTTGAAATTAAACTTATCCAGACCATACGCGGCCATGGATTTAGGATCGATGAAGATTAAAAAATTCCGGTCACTCAGCTTTAAACTTACCCTGTGGTATATCGTGATTCTTGGGGGAATCATCATCCTGGCCGGTATTTTTCAGTATCATAGCTTTAAAGACAGCCTCCTGGATGAGCTCGATGCCAAATTGCTGGAGATCGCCGATGAAACATACGAAACATGGTACCGTAAACGGGGTGTGTCCTGGGAAGAAGCCATCAGGGAGACAACAGGCAAGTTTCCATCCTACCAGCCTCTCATCCAATTGGTAAAACTGCAGGAAGAGAAAGGGAAAAAGATCAAGGAAGTGATTCACACAACCTCCATCGAAGAGGGGAGTTTTTTGTTCGATGTGAGAACCTACTACAGAGCTGACCGATCCGACATAGATAATTTGGTCTATATGACCCTGAGTGAAGGGAAGTTAGGATCTTTTCCGATCCGTACCATCCTATTTCCCGTGAGAGGGCCCAATATCGTGCAGGTGGGGATTTCGTTGGAGAATACAGAGTTCGACCTGCGAAGACTGATGTTTATCATGATCCTCGCAGGAAGCGGATTGATGCTGTTGTCTTCTTTGGGAGGAAATTTTATCATCCGAAAGGCCTTGAAACCGGTCAAGAGTGTCGTCCAAACAGCCAAGGCCATCTCCACCGATGACCTGTCATTGCGGATCGAAGCAGGACAACGGCAAGACGAGATCGGAGAGTTGGTTGACACCTTCAATGATATGATCTCCCGGTTAGAGAAGTCGGTCAAAAAAATCAAACAATTCAGCGGCGATGTCTCCCACGAGTTGAGAACGCCGCTCACTATCATCAGGGGTGAGATTGAAGTGCTTCTCCGGAAAGAACGCGATAAAGAAGAATACCAAAAAACTTTGAAGAGCACGCTCGAGGAGGCTGCTTATCTGGAACGGATCATCGATGACCTTCTCTTCCTTTCCAGAATCGAAGCTCTGGAAAAAAAGGAGTTCAAAAAATTGGTCCAGTTGGATGAGATCCTGCTGAAAGTCGTGGAAAGTCAGGAACTTGCCGCCAAAAAGAAAAGCATCTCACTCGATATCAAAAAGGTGGAACCCGCCAAAATCAACGGAGAAGAAATCCTGCTGGAGCGGATGGTCACCAACCTCATTGACAATGCCATCCGTTACACACATCCTGGGGGAAAGGTAAAAGTCAGCCTGGATAAAAAGGACGGGACGTTCACGCTTCTCGTACAAGATACGGGAATCGGGATTCCGGAGGAATCACTGCCTTTAATCTTCGACCGCTTTTATGTCGTGGATAAATCCAGATTTAAAGAAACTGGCGGTTTAGGGCTGGGACTCTCCATCGTTAAGCGGGTAGCCAGTTGCCATGGTGGAAAAATCGAAGTCGAAAGTGAAGTTAACAAAGGAACTTCTTTCCTTGTCCACTTCTCGATATAGGGAACGCTCCTTAAACTAACGCTTTATTTTTCTGGCTTTACGTGGAACCCACTGCTCGATAAAGCGAGACCGTCCATCGTACTTGTCAACAAGATCCTGGAATATGGCCCTCATGTGTTCGTAAGGCAGGGTACCTATGATCATCCGGCCGTTTATGATTATGGTCGGGGTGGAACGGATCCCATAAGAGAATTTTTCTGATGTATTTTCGTACTCCATGCCTGTATTGGCAATAGACTTAACGATATCGTGCGTGACGGGATCACTGAGAGCCTGCAGCACTCCATATTTCATCGCCAATTCCTGGCGCCATTCCGGCCTTCGGGCCGCATTGAAGTTGGTAAAAATCTCAAGTCCGGCAGGGTTGCTAACTATCATTCGGAGGTAGATAAATTTCTTGATGGCACCGGGGATGCTAAAGCGGTTATTGAATCTGGCCGCTCAAGCTATACTATGGTAGATATTATGGATGAGTTGGGCATTGAGATAACAATTGACTATCCTCTAAGCGACTCCATCACCTATCATACGTATAAAATAAAGGACAAGTCAACAAGAAACCCCCAGAAAAGAGAAAATATCAGAGAATCAGTCTAATAGTAACACACAAAGAACAGAGATCTCCCTTATCCCTGAACAAGGGGATTAGAATATCACATGTATTCTGATAGATTCTCAGCCACCCTCTGTGACCAGAAAGTGGAGGTGAGGATGAAAGTTTATCCGGCTTCCGGATGACGTGGACAGTAGACTTTGCTCACAGCAGGGACATTGATTCAAGAAATGCGCCGGGAAGAAGAGATGATTAAAGTTCTCTGTTTAAATACTCAAGGCCGGCTTCATACACTTGTTCTGGGATGATACCCTGCAGGCACCTGAAATCTTCATGCACACAGTGCCTCTGTCTGCAGGGACGGCAGTCAAGATCTTTCTGTATGATTTTATGTTCCGCACGCCAGGGACCGAAGTGTGCAGGAAGAGTGGGGCCGAAAAGAGCCACAATGGGAGTTCCGGTGGAAGCTGCAATGTGCATGGGGCCGCTGTCAGGGCCTATAAAAAGGGATGAATGAGATATAATATCTCTGACTTCCCTCAGACTTAAGTCCCCTACTAAAGATAAAGGGGAGGACTCTGTCTTTTCTATGATCGCATCTGCGGATTCTTTATCCTCCTGGGCGCCTATGAGCACAACTTTTACTCCGGATTGTTTGGAAAACATGTCGCATAATTTTATATAATTTCCAATATCCCAGCTTCTGAATCTGTTTCCCGCTCCGATGTGCATTGAAATGTATTTAGAATCGGACAGATTGTGTAGGGACATTATGTATTCGATTTTTTGGTTTTCTTTTTCTGTGGAGGAAGGGATATAAAGGGGTGGTATGGCGCCTGATTTTATACCCAGTGTTTTCACGAGATTGACATGGTTTTCAACGGAATGGATGTACCCTTTTTGAGCGCTCCGCAGGAGTTTAATGTGGTAGATGAAATGTTTGTATTTTACCTTATATCCGATTCTCAGACACGCTCCGGAAAACAGGGCCATAAGAGATGACCGGGGGCCTCCGTGAAAATCGATAACAGCATCGAACTTCTTTTTTCTGATCTTTTTGATTACAGAAAAAAAGTCTTTTATATGTGAATGAGCGGGGAGTATAAAAGTCTCTTTTATTAGGGGATTGCCTGTGATCAGATCCGCATAGGGTTTTTCAATCACATACGAAAGCTCTGTATCGGGAAAATTTTTCTTCAGGACCGAGACAGCAGGAGTGGTCATAATGACATCCCCTATCCGCCTCAGTCTGATTAAAAGGATTTTCTTGATATTCTCGGCATCAATCCTTGGTTGATCTTTCAGGTTCAATGGTCGCCTCATCAATGAGCATAACCGGAATTTCCTCTTTTATAGGGTAGACTCGGTGGCACTTAACGCATTTGAGGCCTTTTTCGTCTGAAGTCAATTTGACTTCTGTTTTACAGACAGGACAAGCCAGGATTTCAAGTAAATGGGGATCTATACTCATATTTTTTCTCCAGAAACTTATCATATAATACGACTGCGTGTTTGTCCAGATTCCTCAAAATCTGTTTTTCTTGTAAATTCTGTTTTCTATTTCCAGTCAGGAAGGCGTCCTGGTGTGTAGGGAGCGCCTATTTCATCGAGTTTCTTTTCTATATTTTTGACGTCTTCTTCTGTGATTATCTTCAGGGCCTGATAGATGGGGGCGAATTCGTTGAGCACGATTTGATAGCTGTCTTTTTGGGTTTGAGTGGGGGCTGATGTCGAACCCCACTGTTCGTATATTATGGAATTGATCCGTCTGGCAATACCTGGTTCTGTACCAAGGTCCAGTCGGCTCAGAATAGGATCTCCAAACATCTGGCGCTGGAGTTCAGCCAGTTTTTTCTCAAGGCCCGTGATTTGGGCAAAAAGTTCTTTATGGGGAACGGTTACGCTTTTTAAAGCAACTTTGTAATGGGTGACCTTTGTTCCCAGTTCCCCCAGAATGCTGGAAGCCGCATTGACCGAATGGCTGAGTTTTCGGACTTTTCCTTGAAACTCCACTAAGGCTGCTTTGTCTTCAGCCGGCAGCGAGGTGTTTCCAAGAGGCTTGGCTTTGAAAACTACTGGGTCGGTCATCTGAGTGATTTCTCCGTTGACCCACTTGGACATGAAGACCTTGTATGTTCCAGGGAGAACAAAAGTGGAAGAGGGCCCGGACGAGGTCGGATTTGCATCTCTGACATTAGTAGGATTCAAAGCCGGATAGCAGAGGTCCCAGGTTATGCGGTGAAGCCCTTTTTGAGCCGGAGCCCTTAGGTGCCTCACCGCCTGGTCGTCTTCATCCAAGATTGTGAACAGGAGATAAGGTGTCATCTCCTCTTCCTCTGCCATCATCTGTTCATAGGATGGATAATACACGGGCTTGTTCTGTTTGGCCTTTTCCTGTTCCTGCTCACGCCTTTGATCTTTCAGGGTTTTGATGCTCTCCTTGAGATAATAAGTGAATGTGGCGGCCACAGGAGGATTAGGGACAGTGAAGTAATTTTCGCCCTGAAAACCCTTGCTTCTGGACCCAAGAGTTCCCAGAGGTGTTTTTTCGACAAACATGAGGGCATCCTTGACGGGAAAGATGTGCCCTTCTTTTGCAAGAGTGTCTTCGGTCAAGGTCCTCATCGGCGAATAATCATCCAGGATATAAATCCCGCGGCCAAAGGTAGCCAGCACCAGGTCGTTTTCTCTTTTCTGTATGGCCAGGTCGCGCACAGCAATGGTGGGCAGACTGTTTTTAAGCTGCTTCCAGTTTTTCCCTCCGTCAAGAGAGGCGAAGACTCCGAACTCGGTCCCTGCAAATAAAAGGTCTTTGTTGATGTGGTCTTCGGCTAAAGCGTAAACAGAGCCCCGTTCCGGAAGGCTGGAGGACAGGGAAGTCCAGGTTTTTCCGGCATCTGTGCTTTTAAGGACATACGGTTTGAAGTCTCCGTTTTTATGGTTGTTAAAGGCCGCGTAGACCGTGTTTGGCTCATGATGAGATGCGATGATGTCATTGACATAGGTTCGTTCAGGAACACCAGGGAAGCTTTCTATCTTTCTCCAGTTCTCTCCTCCGTCCTCTGTGACCTGAATCAGCCCGTCATCTGTTCCCACATACAGCATGTCTTCCTTTACAGGGGATTCATCCAGGGCTACGATGGTCCCGTAAGGAGATGTGGACGCATTCTTGGCCACAGCATCCATAGGCCAGATTTTTCCCATCACTTCCAGTTTGTTCCGGTCGATCTGTCTGGTTAAGTCAGGACTTATGGCTTTCCAGGTGTTTCCCCTATCGTCGCTCCGGAATAATTTGTTGGCTGCAAAGTACAAACGTGTGTGTGAGTGAGGACTTATGAGCAGGGGAGCGTCCCAGTTCCAGCGGTATTCTTTTTCTCCTTTTCTGGGTTTGGGCTGTATCCCCATACTTTCTCCGCTTTTTTTGTCAAAACGGTTAAGGTTTCCATACTGAGACTGGGCATACACGATGTTCGGGTCTTCGGGATCTACCTGGGATTCAAATCCGTCACCTCCCTGGGTCGTATACCAGTCAGCATTCACGATCCCGTGAGCGCTGTTGGTGCGGGACGGTCCTCCCAGACTGTAGTTGTCTTGAGTGCCGCCGTAGACATGGTAAAAAGGTTCGGCATAATCAACCGCGATTTTGTAAAACTGGGTCACAGGAAGATTGGGCATGAACTTCCAAGTCTTCCCCCTGTCAAAAGACTCATAAACACCTCCGTCGTTTCCGTTGAGGTAATAATTCGTATTTTCCGGATTGATCCAGAGGGCATGGCTGTCCCAGTGTTTGCTTCGGTCTCCCAGGGCTGTCCAGGTTTTTCCGCCGTCGTCAGTGACCTGAAGAAAGGTATCCATTGAGTAAACGCGGTCCCTGTCTTTGGGGTCGCATACGATTTCCTGGTAGTAGTTACCCGAAGAGGAATAGCTGCTCCGCTTTTCCCAGGAAGCCCCTCCGTTCAGACTGCGGAAGAAGCCGGCCTGGCCTCTCTGTGCTTCCACGATAGCGTAGAGATAATCCGGGTCAGCCGGAGAGATGGCCAATCCTATTCTTCCTTTATCCCCGGGAGGAAGCCCTTTGTTGATCTTTTTCCATGTTTTTCCGGCATCCATTGATTTGTAAACACCTGACTCAGGGCCGCCGTCAATAAGAGTGAACACATGTCTACGGCGCTGATGAGCGGCCGCATAGATGACATCCGGGTTCCTGGGATCAAAATGGACTTCATTCACACCTGTGTGTTCGCTTATGGTGAGGACAGGGGTCCAGGTTTCTCCACCGTCTGTGGTCTTATAAAGCCCTCTGTCGCCTTCGGCGCACCATAAGGGACCGTATGAAGCTGCGTAGACCACGTTGGAATCTCGGGGATCCACAGCGATCATTCCGATATGTTCTGAATTCTTAAGACCCATATTCTTCCAGGAGGCGCCTCCGTCTTCAGACTTATAGATTCCGTCTCCGTAAGCAACGCTTCTTTGATTGTTGTTCTCTCCTGTTCCCACCCAGATTATGTTTGGATTACTGGGATCCATGGTGATACAGCCGATGGAATAAGATCCCTGATGGTCAAAAATAGGAGTAAAGGTCGTTCCCGCATTGATGGTCTTCCAGACTCCGCCCGATGCGGAGGCTACATAGAATTCGCTCGGATTTTCTGGATTCACGGCAAAGTCAGCGATTCTTCCGGATGTGAGGGCCGGCCCGATGTGTCTGAGTTTGAACGCATTGAGAGAGAGAGAAGCCAGGGGATCTGTAGCGCTTTTATCTGCAGTTTTTTTTGTCTGTGCATAGCTGAGATAGGGCAAACAGAGTAAAAACACAAATATCCAGCAGAATGATATAAATATTCGTTTTTTCATAAATTCCTCCTACATAAAATTTAGTTAAAAATAAGACCTATATACTTGGTATGATATAAAAATGAGGCAGGAGAACTGCATAAAACCTGGGTCCTAGAATCCTTAAAGGAGTCTGTTACCTGCCTCCCTGTATCCTCATCGGTTGATTGGGTCTCTGAACCCTTGTCACTATGGAGGATGGATCGGGAGGCTCTCTCTGCCTCATATAAAATTATACACCTGGAGGTGCCATAATGTTTAGATTTTTTTGTGGTGTGGATATCTCGAAATCTTCTTTCCACGCCACTCTGCTCAATCACCAGGGAGAGAGCCTCTTCTCCTTGTCTTTCCCAATGTCTTCTGATGGATTCCAAAACTTCATCTCCTCTTTTTCCTCTCATTGCCCCAATAGGGATAACCTCCTTATCGGCATGGAGTCCTCTAGTTCTTACCATCTCAATCTTCTCTCCTTTCTCCATGCCCAAAACTTTAACTGTACCCTCATCAACCCCATCCTCATTTTCAACTTCGCTAAGCTCTCCCTCAGAAAAACTAAAACCGACAAACGCGATTCCTCCACTATCGCTGAGTTCCTCAAAGATAAATCTCACACCCTTACTCAACAAAAATCCCCCCTTCTCCAACTCAGAGCTCTGGCAAGAGAACGCGAAAGAATCTCCAGCGATATCACGGCACTGAAAAATGAAATAAAAAGACTTCTAAACATCCTTTTTCCCGAAATCCTTCCTCTCATCAATCCCTTCACTGCCTCCTCTCTCAATCTGCTATTGGCCTTCCCTTCTAAAGATGCCATCCTCAACGCTACTGCCCATCAGATCCAAAAAGTTTTCTCCCCAAAAAAAGGAAGAAAGCCTTCCGCTTCCCCTCATATGCTCATCTCCGCTGCTGAGTGCTCCATTGGTCTCTCTTCTCCCATCTACGAAAATATCCTCAAAACCAAAATCACCCTCCTTATCACACTCCAAGACCAACTGAAAAAAACTGCTAAGCTCCTCATACAATCCTGTCAGCAAAAGGCCCCTACTCAAATGAATATCCTCAAATCCATCACCGGCATCAGCGATGTCACGGCTTCTCACTTCCTTGCTGAAATAGAAAATAAACATTTCTCCTCATATAAAAAACTCATAGCCTATGCTGGGGTTGATCCATCTGTCTACGAATCCGGCCAGTCTAAAATCAGAGGGGGAATATCCAAACGAGGGAATAAATGCCTTAGAAGAGTTCTCTATATCATGGCTCTCTCTGTGATAAAAAGAAACCACGTTTTTACAGAATATTTCCTTAAAAAAAGATCCGAAGGCAAACCTTTCCGCATGGCCATGTTGGCTGTAATCCATAAACTTATCCGGACTATTCATGCTCTCCTGACTAAACAGATCCCCTTTAATCCTTGTCATAATTCTTTATAGTTGACTCCT
>JAGGYH010000029.1 GCA_021162615.1 Candidatus Aminicenantota bacterium | reverse complement strand
GTTTATATATATATTCAGGTAATGTATGATAACCTGACCTATTCATAAAAAAATGGAGATGAGCATTTTTTTTGTTTTGATTTCAAGGATATACATGCTCTTAAAAAAGATGACAATTGAAATGTTTTTGTTTGTTTTTACTTTCATTTTAATCGTCCTTTTTTTACCATATAGGCAAGCCGATCTCACTGCATCTGTTTCGTTGCAGGGTAATCGCGGTGAAGGACCGCAGCTTCGCACCCTGTGCCTCGCATCTGCAGCAACCTCGACTTGTGAATAATCCAGGATAGTTATCATGGATTATTCATAGTGACATTGCTATTTTTTATGAATATTTCATGTTGAAGGAGAGAGAGAAATGTTTAAAAAGTGGCTTTCGCTCTTTAGAAAAGATAATCTCATGGATAGAGCTTACAGAAGGTCTTTCGTTATGCTGGATTTAACAAGGGAGATGTTTATGAAATCCAGAGAGTCGTTGAGAAACAGAGAAGATACGGAAATCGACATAAATATCCGTGATAGGGACTTAGAAGTCAATAGGTATGAAAGGGAGGTCCGCCGGGATGTTTTCAATCATCTGGTGGTCAGCGGATCTGAAATGCTGCCATCAGGACTTGGTCTTATCAGCATTATCATCGACATTGAACGCATTGGGGATTATGCTAAGAACATGGTTGAACTGGCGCAGGAACATCCCGGAAAGCTCTACGGAGGAATATTTGAAGAAAAGATAACGCGCATTGAGGAGGCCGTAGCAGATAATTTCATACAAACCAGAAAATGCTTTGAAGCCGGAGAAAAAGAAGCCGCTTTAAAACTTCTGGATAAATACAGTTGGGTCAATCAAACATGTGATGACTGCTTGTATGCGCTAGTCCGCGAAAAAGACAAGAATATTAGACCTGGCGATGCGGTTGCCCTTGCTCTTTATTCCAGGCAGCTGAAACGCATCAATTCTCATTTAAGGAATATCACCACAAGCGTGGTGAATCCTTTTGACAGGATAGGATTCAATCCAAAGGATTATGGTTAAAAGCAGGCCAAAGATTGATCAACGCTCAAAGGGATTTTCCGCAGTAGGGACAGTAGACAAAATCAGTACCCACTGATCTCCCGCAGTGAGGGCACTTCTGAGCACGGTATCCGGAAAAGCCATCCATTGAGGTGCCGTCTTGAGTGAACACCGAGCCGCAGTTTTCACAGACCATAAAGGGGATTCCTTTTTTTACGGGGAAAAGGGGTATAAAAAAAAGACTGAGATAACTGTCCGTCCTTTTGATGTAGAGCTCCGAGTGACCGCATTCCGGGCAGGTGCGCGGATTTTCGTCCAGCTTTACTGTTTTTGGCTGCACTCCTCCGATAAAGAAAAACATGTTCCAGGATTAGAATTGAAAGCCCAGTAGGTTCCAGTAATTTAAAAACCATAAAAATACGATAAAAGCTATGAAAACGAAAAAATAGTACACACGGCCGCATCTGTTCCAGTATTTTTTTATCCATGATATGGCCGAGAAGAAAAGCACTCCCACTGCGAGCACTATAGCAACAAAAGGAAAAGTGAGTAAGATTTTTAATGTAAGAGGGACGCCGTAGATCAGTTGTTCCGGATTTCCCAATAGGGTTAACAAAAAGATTGAAAAGAGGACACACAGGCTGCTCATGATCCCTGCGGTAAGACGGAATAATCTAGGAGCATCAGGTTTTTCTGAATGCGGGCTGCAGACACGGCGCCTCAATGCTCCGAGAGGCCAGGAAAGAGTGGTAAGAAAGACAAAGAGAGTAAGACCGAGGATGAAAAAGTGGAATACCGGGGTTTCCCACCATTTGAGTTTAACAAAGGCTGCAGTAGGGGAGTCTCCAAAAAAAAGATGCGTGATATGACCTTTGTTATCCTCCCTGAAAAGCAGTTTATCCTGAGATCTGGCTTTTTGAAAAGCAAGGGGTTCTTTTTGGATCCATTGGCTTTTATTTGGACCTGAAGAAACAAGGAGTTTTTGGCCTTTGATAGCGTTTATTTTAATGGTTGAGACGAGCTGGCCCAGTTTTTCAATACTGGAATGATTGACCCTTGTGCTTCTGTACGTTCCGGAAAATCTATAGAGGTTTTGTTTCTTTTCTTTTTCAATTGTTTCGTCCTCTTTTTCTGGGGAGAAGGGGAAATAACGGTCAAGGATGGATTCGATCAGCTGTACTCTGGAAGCACCGCTGCCGCCAACACTGTTGTAGGAAACAAAAAAACCAAGGTCTTGTTCTGGAATAAGAATGAGGTAGGAATGGAAAAGGAGAGTATCGCCTCCGTGGCCTATGGTATTGAGTCCGTTGTAGGTCCATTCCCAGAATCCGTAGGCGTTTCCGCTCAGTCTCCTGTCATGAGTAAAAAGGGTTGTGTGCATGAGCCGGGCTGTTTCTTCCTTGAGGATCTCCACATCGTTGTAGTGTCCGTTTTGGAGATGGACTATCATAAATTTAGCAATATCCTCTCCAGTCGTGCTCAGCCCTCCTGCAGGGGCCATGCCGTTAAGAAGCTCGAATTCATCCGGTTCGAGCACTCCGTTCTTGTATTGATAGCCTACGGACATATTTTCTAACAGTCTGTCAGGTAAAGGTTGACGGAATGAGCTGTTTTCCATTCCCAGGGGTTCAAATATGTTCTTTTCTATGTATTCTTCAAAAGGAATTCCTGAGACGCATTCAACGATATATCCCGCAAGAGATGTTCCGTAATTCGAATAAGATGTGATCTGGCCGGGAGGCCGGACTCTTTGAGGCATGTGTTTTTTGAGAAAATCTTTGAGAGGCATCAGGTCCTTTGGCTTTCGTGCGGCCATGCCGATTGATTTTTCTTCAAAACCGGGTGTGTGAGATAAGAGGTGAGCCATTGTGATGGGTTCAGCGAAGGTTTCAGGGATGCTGAATCCTTTTATATACTGGTTTATGTCTTTATGAAGTTCGATTTTTCCCTGCTCATAGAGCTGCATCACAGCGGTCCATGTGAACAGCTTTGAAATAGAGCCGGGCCGGAAAAGGGTTTTATCTGATGTGACAGGTTTGTTTTTGGCAATGTCTGTTAGCCCATATCCTTTTTTCATAAGGATTTTTCCGTCCTTGACCGCAGCAAAGGTAGCGCCGGCTATATGTTTATCCGCAATGTGTACGGCCATGATTCCATCCACAAAGTTTTCCAGGTCAATAGGATCGATATTCACAGGTGTTTTAAGATCTTCTGGTGGCAAAGGATACCGGTTTATCTCGGGCTCCTGTGCCTGAAGAAAGCTGTGATGGAAGGCTAGTAAAAGCGCGATTAAAAGGCATAAGTTTATTTTTTTCATGGAGTCATTCCTCTGTAAGGATTTTTTTTAAAATATATCACCAGTAAGACTAGACCGCAAGATTATTTTTAAGGGGAATTCAGGGTGTTGACTTTGTTTTGTGATTAATCCGGGTTTATTTATTGTAATCGAATTTTTACTCAATTATAATATCCTTGATATCAAAACAAAAAAATGGCAATGGCTACAGCGTAATGTTATCACGAGGAGCAAAGCGGCGTGGTGATCTCATAATGCTTCGTTTCACAATGAGATTGCTTCTTCACTTTGTTTTTCGTAATGACCTGCCTCGGCTTGTGAATGATCCAGGCTGAATAATTCTATTTTAAAAGGATGAAATGATGAAGAGAAGAATCATATGTGTTTTAACCTTAACTGCATTCTTTTTTGCCGGAGGCTTTACATTAAGTAAAGCTGAAGACAAACCCCTGACCGTACCGGAGAAAACAGAGTTCAAGGAAACCTCTCGGTACGAAGATGTCATGGATTTTATTGGAGAGCTGCAGGAAAAAAGCTCTCTGGTAAGAGTGGAGATTTTAGGGACCAGTACTGAAGGAAGGGATATTCCGCTTCTCATAATAGGCGACCCTGTCCCTGCTTCTCCTCTTGATTTAAATTATGACGAACGATTAGTGGTCTATTTCCAGGCCAACATACATGCCGGAGAAGTGGAGGGAAAGGAAGCAGCCCAGATGTTAGCCAGAGATATCGTCCTGGGTCCTGACCATTCTTATCTGGACAAAATAGTGCTGTTGCTGGCACCCATCTTCAATCCGGACGGGAATGAAAAGATAGATGTGAACAACCGCACAAATCAGGTCGGGCCGGAAAAGGGTGTGGGAGTCCGTCCTAACGGACAGAACCTTGACCTCAATAGGGATGGACTGAAACTTGAAAGCCCGGAAGTCAGAGGGCTTGTTCAAAATGTGATGATGCGGTGGGACCCCGCGGTCCTTCTCGACAGTCACACGCACAACGGATCCTATCATGAAGAAGTCGTTACCTATATCTGGTCGGTGAATCCCAACGGAGATAATTCGCTGATAGACTTTATGAGCGGAACATTTATGCCTGAAGTCAACAAGATACTCAAAGAAAAATACGATACTCTGTGCATCCCTCACGGTGATTTTATGAGTATAGAAGAACCTGAAAAAGGGTGGAGGTCCATCGGGCCTGAGCCCAGATATATCAGCAATTACATAGGACTCAGGAACCGCCTGGGGATACTGAATGAAAATTATCCTTATGCGGATTTCAAAACAAGGATTTTTTCATGCCATAAGCTTTTTCATTCCATACTGGAGTTCTGTTGCGATCACAAGGAGGAGATCGCGCATCTCATAAAAGAGGTCGATCAAAAAACAGTACAAAGAGGTTTAAACCCTGGAGAGGAAGATGTGTTTATCACTAAGTATGAATCAAAGCCAACAGGTCAGGAAATAACCATACACGGATATGAAATGGAAGTCCTCAAGTCAGACAGGGGTTGGCCCAGAGTCAGAAAGACAGACGTTACAAAGACATATACCATGCCTCTCTATGCGGATTACGGCGCTCTGAGCAGCGTGAGGCTTCCTTATGGTTATCTTATTCCCCTTCCCATGCCGGAAGTTGAAAAGAACCTGCTGCTTCACGGAATTACTGTGGAAAAATTGACGAGGCCGGTCGAGCTCGAAGTCGAAACCTTTGTGATTGAAGAGCTGAAGTCAATGGAGAGAGCCTATCAGGGGCATCATTTGAACTCAGTAAAAGGAAAATATGCAACAGAGACGGTGGAATTTCCTGTCGATAGTCTGTTCATACCTCTTGCTCAACCGCTGGCCAATGTCGCCTCTTATTTGTTAGAGCCTGAGAGCAATGACGGTCTTCTGGTATGGAATTTCTTTGACCGATATATTGTTCCCCAATGGGGCAGAGGAATCCTGGAATATCCCGTGTACAAGATTATGAAACCTGTGAATCTGGCAAAAGAGACTGTGAAGCTCAATAAATGATTACCGTCCTTTTGTTATGAATAAGTCAGGTTGACTGCGATGCCATCAGTACTAACGCCCGGAGAGTTATATAAAAAGGCTATAGAATCTCTTCAAAGCAGCGCTGACCCTGAGAGAGCCTTGGAAGGGAAAAGATATTTCAAGCCCGAGGAAGAAGTCTTTATGCTGGGGCTCAAGGCCGCCCGGATAAGAGAAAAAGCCAGGGAATTCTATGATCTTATCAAGTCTCATTGGGACCAGGACCAGGCCGTTGAACTCTGTGAAAAGATGATCCCCAATAAATACTTGGAAGCCAAAGCTTTTTGCCTTCTTGTTCTGGAACGCTTTGTCAGTTCCTTGAATAAAAAACATTTCTTTCAGATAAAAGAATGGATAAATAAAAATTACTGCGCGAATTGGTCCACCATAGATTTGCTGTGCTGCGATATTTTAAGCCCATTGATAGCGGCCTACCCTGATCTAATGGATGAAGTCACATCCTGGACCAGGTCGGAAAACAGATGGCTGAGGCGCGCTTCCATTGTTTCCTTTATAAAGCCTGCCAGGGAGGGAAGATATATTGATGTGGTTCAAAAGACCGCCCAGAAACTCTTCCCTGATGGCGATGACCTTGTACAGAAAGCGAACGGATGGATTCTCAGAGAGTCCGGAAAGACAAACAGGGAACGTCTTGAGAGATTTCTCCTCAAAAACGGAAAAAACATTCCCAGGACCACCTTGAGATATGCCATTGAAAGATTCCCGGAAAAAAGAAGAAAGGAAATACTCGAAAAAACAAAAAAATGAATTATTCATAAAAAAACGGCGATGATAATCAGATGTGGCTTGTGCTCGCTAAAGATTTTTAACGCCGCTTGTTCATCATCCAGTTAAAATAATATATTAGAAAGGAATTCAAATGGACGATCTAACCAAAAAAATCAAAGGAGCCTACCAGGTTTCTCTTTATTTTCACTTGGTTGTTATGGGAAGTCTCTTGCTATATATCGCTGTTGTTGAACTGTTCGGAGCCGATCTCAGCCTGTATGGGGACCGTTACAGTTATCTGTCCTCCCTGCGGTATATATTTTACGGGATCACCATTGTGGTCATCTTTGCTGTAAGAAGGCTCAACAGCCTGTTTAAGCTGAGACCTCTCGCAGGAAGAGCGCACAAAACCATTAAGAGAATGATGACACTGAATATTATCATTTCTCTGTTGTGTGAGATCCCGGGACTGCTGGGACTGGTTTATTTCCTTATGAAGGGAATTAAAAAGGATTTTTATTACCTTATCATTCTTTCAGGTGTTCTTCTGATATTGAATTTTCCAAGGTATGCAAGGTGGAGGCCTTTGATCGAGACAGGAGAGGCGAGTTGAAAATCAAATTCTTAGGAGCGGCCCGGCAGGTTACGGGCTCCTGTTATCTTCTGGAAGCCGCAGGGCTGAATATTTTAGTGGACTGCGGTATGTACCAGGAAAGGAAATTTCTTGATAGAAACTGGGATCCTTTTGCCGTCTATCCCGGGTCTGTGGATCATGTTTTACTGACCCACTGCCACCTGGACCATTCAGGCCTTATCCCGAAGTTCGTCAAAGAAGGATTTTCAGGAAAGATTTTCATGACTTCCGCAACACGGGACCTTTTGGAAATCATGCTTTTAGACTCAGCAAAGATACAGGAAGAAGATGCCGAATACAAAAGAAAAAGACACGAGCGAGAGGGAAGAAAAGGGCCTCATCCAGAGGTGCCTCTCTATAAAGCCAGAGATGCCCGGAATTCATTCAAGTTCTGCTCGAGTATTGACTATGCGACGCCCTTTTCCCTAAACAGCCGCGTGAGCGTCACTTTTCATGATGCGGGCCATATTGTGGGGTCCTCTATGGTAGAGGTCACTGTTAAAGAAAACGGAGACAGGGAGAAGATCCTGTTTTCCGGGGATATAGGACAATGGAATAAACCTATTGTGAAGAATCCGTCTGTTTTTCAGCAGGCTGATTATGTGGTCATGGAATCCACTTACGGAGACAGAGAACACAGAGATGAAGGGCCTCCGGAGACTTTGATGTCAAAGGTCATCAATGATACGTATTCGGCCGGTGGAAAGGTGATCATACCGACATTTGCGGTAGAGAGGGCTCAGGATTTGTTGTTTTATTTATCAAAACTCGTACGGAAAAATGAGATTCCTTTTCTTAAAATCTTTTTAGACAGCCCTATGGCTGTCAGTGTGACAGATGTGTTCCGGAAACACAAGGAGTGTTATGACAAACAGACACTAAAACTTATAGAGGACAATGAACCTCCTTTTGAATTTCCCGGCCTCAAGCTCGTAAGAACCAGAGAGCAGTCCAAGGCTATCAATGAGATAAAAGGACCCTGCGTTATCATGGCCGGTTCAGGAATGTGTACGGGCGGAAGGATCAAACACCATCTAGTTCACAACATCTCAAAGCCTGAAAACACGGTTCTTTTCGTGGGTTATCAAGCATCGGGAACATTGGGGCGGCATATCGTCAATGGAGAAAAGCAGGTAAGGATACACGGAAAATACAGGGAAGTCAGAGCCCGTATTGAATATATGGACAGCCTGTCAGCGCATGCAGACAGAAAAGGTCTTTTGAAATGGATCGGAAACCTAGATGAGCCTCCGAAAAAGATATTTTTGACGCATGGGGAAGAGGCGGCTTCTTTGAGTCTTCAGCAGGTGATTGAGAACAAGAAATGGCCTGTGGCCGTGCCCGAATACAGACAAGACTTTATCCTGGGATGAAAATCAGGTGTGGCCTGTGCTCGCGACTTTCATCAGGCAAGCTGGTTCTTGAGCCCGCTGATTTTCCCACACCGTTCTTTTGGAGGGGAAAACACAACTTTCCCCTTCCAACGCTCGTCCTTTGGACTCGCTGCCTCCCCTTCTCGGGCCCTGCCCTGCGACCAAGGGGGACTTACCCCCCTTGGAACTCCCGATTGATTTGTTTCACAAATCCATCAAAATCGGCTTATTCCTCGGCTCGCTCCCCTCTTTGAGGAACCATGCCCGCTCGCCTCCTGATGACTTCAGAACCAGCCAGACTGCCTGAAAGTTGAGATAATACAAGATTTTTGCTTATCAACTGGAAAAACGCAGACCTCATGAAAATCAGGTGTGGCTGAATCTCCGATGTTGCTGCGTCCGCATCTGAATTTTAAGTTTGATATTTGTGATTTACGGCTATAAAATATAAAAAAAATTCATAGAAGAGGTCAACAATGAGCATGAAAGGTTATTTTACCGGGGATATCCCCAGAAGAAAGTTTCTTGAATTAAGCCTCAAGGGAGGAGCAGCTCTGGTTGCCGTGCCTTCTCTGATGAGTCTGGTTTCCTGTAAAGGAACCCCGTCAGGAGAAGCGGTCTTGACTATTGAGAAAGATGTTCTCAACAGGACTATCCAGAAAGCCCTTGAGAGGGGAGGGGAATTCGCTGATGTTTATATCGAGCACAGGATCTCCCGTGAGGTACTGCTTGAAGAGAATAAATTCAAGAGCGGTGTGTTCGGGATCAGTCAGGGAGCGGGAGTCAGAGTCATATCAGGAGATAAAACAGGATTTGCTTATACGGATGAGGTCACGGAAGAAAAATTACTGAATGCCGCTCAGGTGGCATCCTATGTGGCGGCTGGAACAAAAGCAGTCCAGCCGGTCAATGTCGAATCTGAGAAAAGGCCTTCCTATATTACGGTCGAAGTTCCTCTTGAGCAGGTGGCAGACCAGAAAAGACTGGATGTCATGAACAGGGCTCATCAAGCGGCGCTTGATTATGACAAGAAGATCAAAATGGTCAGCGTGAGTTATTATGATGAAGTAAGAGGCCGGACCATTGCGAACAGTGAGGGTCTTTACTTAACAGATGAGCTTCCTCTTATGTTTTTTATTGTACAGACACTGGGTGTGGGAAACAACACAAGGCATATGGGAAGAGAGAGGCTCAGCAAACACATGGGTTTTGAGATGTTTGATAAGTATAAGCCCGAAGATGTGGCTCTAACCGCAGCACGTGAATCAGTGGCTATGTTGGAAGCTGAAGACTGTCCGGCAGGTATGATGGATGTGGTGATAGAGAACGGCTGGGGAGGCGTTTTGGTCCATGAGGCAGTGGGCCATCCTCTTGAGGCCGATAATATTGCCAGAGAGATCGGAGCCTTCACCGGGAAACTGGGCCAAAAGGTGGCCAGTGATGTTTTCACTATGGTGGATGACGGAAGCCTTCCCAATATGAGGGGCACCACTAATTTTGATGATGAAGGCACCCAGATGAAACGGAATGTCTTGATTAACAAAGGAGTTCTGGAAAAGTACATGACCGATATCCTTTCTGCCAAGCAGATCGAGATGGAAAGAACAGGCAACGGACGGAGGGAGACTTTTCGTGACATTCCCATTCCCAGGATGACCAATACTTTTATTGAAAAGGGAAGCGATAAACCGGAGGATATCCTGAGTTCCACAAAGCAGGGACTTTATGTGCAGAGTATAAGCGGCGGAAGTGTGAATCCCACTACCGGAGTTTTTAATTTCACATGCCGGGAAGCCTATCTCATAGAAAACGGCAAGAAAACCGTTCCTGTGAAGGGAGCAACATTGATAGGGAACTGTCTGGATATCATTTCAAACATTGATGCTGTGGGAGATGACCTTGGCTTCGGGCCGGGCATATGCGGTAAGGGCGGCCAGTCGTGTGAGGTGTCAGCCGGCCAGCCCACGGTAAGGATCCGCAGCATTAATGTGGGCGGAAGCCGTTCAAGGAGTTAACAATGGAAAACAAAGAATTAGCTGAAAGTTTGGTCAAAAAGTGTTTGGAAAAAGGAGCCGACTCCTCAGAGGTTTTCATTGAATCCTCAAGAGACCTGAGTATAGAAGTGAGAAACGGGGATGTGGAAACCGTGCAGGAAGCTTCTTCAAACGGTGTGGGCTTCCGTGTTTTGAAAAATGGAGCCATGGCTTTTTCATACAGCAATGACCTGTCTGAAAAGGCTCTTGAGGACACCATAGGCAGAGCTGTGGGTTTTGCCGGGTCCACGACTCCGGATGAAAATAATATTCTTCCCTCTGAAAAGGGAGAGACTAAGATTGAGGGCCTTTATGACCCGGATTTGAGCCAAGTGACCATGGATCGGAAGATCGCTATTGCCAAAAAGGTCGAAGAACTGGCTATGAGGGATGAGAGGATCACAAAAAGCGGCGGTTCGGGATTTTCTGAGTCAGAGAACGAGATTTTTCTGGCAAATTCAAACGGCCTGTCCAAGTCATACAAGACATCCGTGTGCAACTTCGGAGTCTATGTGGTGGCTGAGAAAGGAGAGCAAAAATCATCTGGAGGAGAATACTGCACACGAAGATTTTTTAGCGACCTTAAACCTGCAGAAGAAGTGGCTGAAAAAGCAGCCAGAGATGCATATGAGATGCTGGACCCGAAAATGGTTAAAACTCAAAAAGCTGATGTCGTGTTTGATCCGGATGTTTCCAGAGCCATTCTTGGCGGTATTTTGTCCGCTGTCAATGGAGAGAGGGTGCTGCAGGGAGCCAGTTTTCTCAGAGATATGATCGATAAAAAAATCGGTTCCGAACTTATCACTCTTGTTGATGACGGGACGCTTGCCAAGGGCCTGGGAAGCCAGCCTTTTGACGGTGAAGGAGTTCCCACACAGAAAAGAACTATTGTTGAAAACGGTGTGCTCAAAGGATTTATGTACAATACGATTGTGGCAAAAAGAGCGGGAAAGACCAGCACCGGAAATGCGAGCAGGGGAGGCTACAGGTCTATTCCGGGAATAGGGCCCCATAACTTCTTTATGGCAAACGGGGATACACCGCCTCAGGAAATCATCAAAGCCACCAAAAAAGGACTGTGGCTAAAAGGAGTGACCGGGTATGGAATCAATCCGGTAAGCGGTCATTTCAGCGGGGGAGCCTCCGGGTTCTGGATTGAAAACGGAAAGGTTGTGTTCCCGGTGAAAGGGCTGACCATTGCGGGAACAGCCTTTGATATGCTGAACAGTCTTGATATGCTCGGCAATGACCTGGACATGAACAGAGGATTCACCGCTCCCACATTCAGGATAAAGAACATTCAGATCGGAGGAGTCTAGTAGGTAAAAGGAGGGCAGTAAAATTCAGGTATGGCTTGTGCTTTTAACTTTCATCAGGCTGGCAAGTTCTTCAGCTCCCTGATTTTTCCCGGCGAGTAAAATCAGCTTATTCCTCGGCTCGCTCTCCTCTTCGAGGAACCATGCCCGCTCGCCTCCGGATGACTTCAGAACCAGCCAGCCTGCCTGAAAGTAGAGATTGTGCATGGTGTTATTTATTTTATAAGATAGACATTAACCATAAGAAATTCATGTGTGGCTTGAGCGACATTGAAGATTTAGCCTTCGGAGTACTGGGTTTGAGGGGACTCGGCAAAGCCGAGCTGTGAGCATGTCTGACCCACGGACGGGGGGAGTTGCGCAGCAGCCGAGAACACAGTACAAAGAATGGCGTTAAAAATCTTTAGCGAGCGACAGCCATACCTGAATTTCATAGGATAAACGAACATGAAATTTAAACATTACTTTATTTTATTTGTGGCGCTTTTTTTCGTAGCGGGATGTGTCTCCAGCCAGAAGGCAACCATAAAAGAGGCAGAAGAGGTCATTACCACATATCCTTTTTCAGGGCCTGACCCCGTCCCTATTCTCATCCGCTCCAGCCTGTGGGGAAAAGGAGCCAGGCTGTACCCCTACACTTTTTTTGATGAATTCAGTACAGAACCTGAAGAAAAGACCTGGAAAGTTGTGCACATGGAGAATCCTTATGTATCTGTGGACGTGCTTCCTGAAGTAGGGGGAAAAGTCTGGGGAGCTGTGGATAAAGAAACCGGGCTTGAATTTATCTATAAAAATCATGTCCTTAAATTCAGGGAGATCGCACTGAGAGGCCCCTGGACTTCAGGAGGGATTGAATTTAATTTCGGCATCGTGGGCCATACGCCTTCCGGGGCGCATCCTGTCAATTATGTCATAAGAAAAAATCCAGACGGGAGTGTGAGCTGTATTATAGGAGCCATGGACCTTCCTTCCAGGACTTTCTGGAGGATAGACATCAAAGTTCCGGAAAAAGGAGCTTATTTTGAGACAAACTCTTTCTGGTACAACCCGTCTTCATTCAATCAATCCTATTATGCCTGGTCAAACGCGGCTGTTAAAGCCGGAGATGACCTCCAGTATATTTTCCCTGGAAATTATCACATCGCTCATAATTATTCAGAGCCGCTTGAGTCCTGGCCTGTTGACAGCACAGGGAGAGACCTGTCCTGGTATAAAAACAATGACTTCGGGGGTTCCAAAAGCTATTTCACAGTGGGTGAATACGAAGAATACTTCGGAGGATACTGGCATGATGATGCCTTCGGATTCGGGCACTGGGCCCTTTATGATGATATGCCGGGACACAAGGTGTGGATCTGGGCTTTGTCCCGTGAGGGAATGATCTGGGAAGACCTCTTGACAGATGCGGACGGACAGTACAGCGAGCCTCAAGCGGGACGCTTTCTCAATCAGAATGACCATGGGTTTTTTTCTCCCTGCCAGGCAGACAAGTGGAAAGAACTCTGGTTTCCCTACCGTGAGATCGGTCCTATGGATGAGGCATCTTCTATAGGAGCGCTGAATGTGAACTGGAATGGAGGTCTGGAAGTGGCTTTTTTCCCTATAACGAGCGTGGATGATGACATCGTAGTGTTAAAGGGGGAAGAAGAGATTTTAAGAAAGCATCTGCGGCTTGAGCCGGAAATGGTTTTTAAACACAGGATACAGGGACTGGAATATTCAGAGGATATCCGGATCAAAATAGGGAATGACCTTGTCTATTCCTGTGACCCTGGTTCCAATGATTTGAAAAAACCCATTGATTTTCACTCATATGAAGGGAACACCATCGAAGCTCTGTTTCTTCAGGCAGAACAGTTTAACAAGAGGCGAAATTATTTTGCTGCACTCGAAAAATATCTGGAGGTTTTAGAAAAAGAGCCTCTCCACACCATGGCTTTAACCCGAACAGCAGAACTTTACTGCAGGAGAGGGGAATATGAGAAGGCCCTGGTTTTTGTTAAAAAGGCATTGAAAAACGTCATGTATGACCCTGATGCCAATTTTATTTATGGAATATTGTGCCAAAGAGCAGGCAATCTTACAGATGCCAAGGAAGCGTTTGCCTGGGCTTCACGGTCATTGAAAGGGAGGTCAGCCGCATACTGCAAAACAGCCGAGATATACATGATGGAAAGAAGATATGAGAGGGCTGTGGATTATTCCATAAAATCCCTGGACTACAACAGGACAAATTTGAATGCCTACCAGGTGATGTGTGCCGCGTACAGAAAATCAGGGCAGTTCAAAAAAGCGGAACAGGTGATCCAAGAGATAAGGGAGATAGACCCCCTAAGCCATTTTGCCCGGTATGAAACCTTTCTTTTAAAGCAGAACCGGAGGAATCTGGATGATTTTCAATCCATGGTCCGCTGTGAGTACAGGGAAGAGACCTATCTTGAACTGGCTCTTTTTTATTGCCGTATAGGCCTTGAGGAGGAATGCGCCCGTATCCTTGATTTGGTCTCTGATTACCCCACAGCCTGTTACTGGCTGGCCTATGTATGGAGGCATAAAGATCCGGAAAAAAGCCGTTCCTATCTGGATAAAGCATCTTCCCTGCCGCCTGATCTTGTGTTTCCCTTTAGAGAGGAGAGCATAAAAGTGTTTCAGTGGGCTGCTTCCATAAGGCCGGATGATTGGAAAGCCAAATATTATTTAAGCCTTATCTATTGGTCCAAGGCCCGCGTCAAGGCAAGCCTGGCGCTTCTTAAAGACTGCGGGGATCCTGATTTTGCCCCCTTTTTCTTTGTGAGGGGATATCTTCTCAAAGAACAAGACAGAAATGCAGCTCAGGCTGACTATGAAAAGGCTGTTCGAGTGCAGGAGGATTCCTGGAGAAACTGGTACAGGTTGATTCAATTTTATAATGAGAACAACAGGCGGGAAAAAGCTTTGGCTGCTGCCCAAAAAGCGTTTGAAAAATTCTCCGATAGAGTGCCTGTCAGAGTGGAATATGTGAAAGCTTTGATGAACGACAAGCAGTTCAAAGAAGCAGCCTCTATCATGGATGACACAACCGCTCTGCCTTATGAAGGAGCCACAGGGATACACAGGTTGTTTGTGGAATGTCATATCAATATCGCTCTGGAGTATATGGGAAAAGGCGATTATGAGAAAGCCGTCGAACACCTCCTGAGATCAAAGGAGTTTCCGGAAAGACTGGGCACGGGAAAACCCTTTGAACCGGACTTCAGCAGGCAGGATGGACTCCTTGCTCGATGTTATGAAAAACTGGGGAAAAAGCCTGAACCGGAAAACAAAGTAGAGGATGATGTATTGATTAAAGATGTCCCTTACGGAATAGGGAAGTGGGATGAAAAGAAATACGGAAACCACAGGGCTGTATGCCGGGTCAATAAAGAGAGTGAGGCGGTTTTTGTGCGTATTCCCTGGAGAAGGCGGGATTTTAATCCTGAACAAAAAGAGGTCTTGGTCATAGACAGCGCAACGGACAAGAGAGTGATGAATGTGTTTTGCGGAGATATCAACCGGGAGTACGGAGAGCTTGTTTTTGAGCCGGTTTCAGGTCCGGGCCAGTACTTTATTTATTATATGGTCAATCATATAGAAGGAAGAAGCAATTATCCTACGGTCATCTACCCTAAACCGGAACAGACCGCTTCTTCTGGATGGCTGAAGCGTCTTGGATTAAAGGGTCAGGATATCCCGAATACTCTGTTGCCCCGGGCGGAAATAGTGGAGATCCAATCCATTGATGGATTCAGCAGCTTTTTTCCCATGGAAGTCATTGCTGCAAAAAAAGAAGTGTCACAGCTCGTGGAAGAAAATCCGGACGCATCCTATCTGGTATTTCCGGAATCCAGAGAATTCCCAATAAGGATGAAAAAAGACCTTGCTTACAGATGGATCAAAAAAGGCCCTCAAAAAAGTTTTAAAGAAAGGGCCGCAAGAGGGGAGTATATGGCTTTTCAGCTGGGGCTTTTTGCCTGCCGAAAAAACATAGAAGATGTGGATGTGCTCTTTCGTGACTTGAAGCAGGATAAGGGAAACAGAGTGATTCCCGCATCTGAATTCACCTGCTTTAATACACAAGGCATTGATTGGAGGGGAGAAAGGTTTGATAAGATTTTATCCGTAAAAAAAGGAGAGATCCAGGCTTTGTGGTGCGGGGTTCAGATCCCGGAAGACGCACAGCCAGGCACCTATAAAGGAGAAGTGGTGGTTTCACCCAGAGGACAAAAGAGCACTTCTGTTGAGTTAGAGATCGATGTAGACAGTTCTTATATTAAGAATTCCGGGGATGATGAGCCCTGGAGACACTCCCGTTTGAGATGGCTGAATTCACGGATCGCCCTAGATGATGATATCGTGTCTCCGTATACACCTCTTGAGGTCAAAGGGCGCACGATTAGCTGTCTGGGAAGGAGTTTAAGCCTGGACAAACAAGGCTTCCCAGAGAGCATAAAAAGCTATTTTGCCCCGGAGATGACATATATAAATAAAGATGAGTTCAGAGAGATTTTATCTTCTCCTGTAAAGTTCGTTATAAGAAGAGAAAACAAGGAACCTCTGGAATGGAGCAAAAGCCGGGTCAAGTTCGTAAAGCAGGAGAGGGGAGTTGTGGAATGGGTGGCGTCTTCAAAATCAGGGCCGCTTCACAGGGACATCAAAGGACAAATGGAATTTGACGGATTTGTAGGATATGAAGTCCGCATCACAGCAGATAAAGAAATCAAATTGAATGATATATGCCTTGAAATCCCTGTCACAAAGGATGTGGCTGAATACATGATGGGCATGGGTAAAAAAGGAGGTCTGTGCCCGGATGACTTTCAATGGACATGGGACCGGAAAAAAAACCAGGATTCCTTATGGATCGGCGATGTGAATGCAGGTGTGCAATGCGCTTTTAAAGATGAGAATTACTCAAGGCCCTTGAACACCAATTTTTATCAATTGAAACCGCTCATCATCCCTGAATCGTGGTCAAACAGCGGGAAAGGGGGATGTACGGTTAAAACCGGAGAAAAAGAGCGTCTTGTTTCTGTTTTCAGCGGAGAAAGGGTGCTTAAAAAAGGAGAGACCCTTTTCTTTAATTTTGAACTGCTGGTTACTCCGTTCAGGACGCTGGATACGGAAAAGCACTGGAAAAACCGGTACTTTCACAGTTTTAAACCTCTTGATTTTATTAAGGAGAAAGGAGCAAATACGGTCAATGTGCATCATGCCACAGAAATAAACCCCTATATCAATTATCCTTTTTTGACACCGGAAAAGATGAAAAAGTATAGTGATGAGGCCCATTCCAAAGGGATGAAAGTCAAGATTTATTACACAGTGAGGGAACTTTCCAACCGGGCGCCTGAGCTTTTTGCGCTCAGAAGCTTAGGAGATGAGGTCCTCTCTCACGGACCCGGTGGAGGGTATTCGTGGCTTCAGGAGCATCTGGCCGATGATTACATAGCCGGTTGGTTTGTGCCCGACCTCAAAGACGCTGCTGTGATAAACAGCGGTGTTTCCCGCTGGCACAACTACTATCTGGAAGGATTAAACTGGCTTACAAAGAATGTTGGAATTGACGGCCTTTATATCGATGATGTGGCCTTTGACCGGACCGTGATGAAAAGGGTCAGAAAAATACTGGAAAGAAACCGGCGGGAACCCCTCATCGATCTTCATTCGGCAAACCAGTTCAATCCAAGAGACGGGTACGCTAACAGCGCCAATCTTTATCTGGAGCACTTTCCTTACATAGACCGTTTGTGGTTCGGCGAATATTTTGACTACGATGAGTCGCCTCCTTTTTGGATGGTGGAGGTCTCAGGTATCCCTTTTGGTCTCATGGGAGAGATGCTTCAGGATGGAGGGAATCCCTGGAGAGGCATGCTTTTCGGCATGACTGCACGCCTTCCCTGGGCAGGGGATCCCGCGTCTATCTGGAAAGTTTGGGATGAGTTCGGGATCGGGCAGAGCCGGATGATCGGATATTGGGTCAAGGACTGCCCTGTAAAGACGGACACTGAAAAAGTATTGGCAACTGTATATCAAAAAAAGGACCAGGTCATGATCAGTTTGGCCAGTTGGGCTGAAAAGGATACAGATGTGCGCCTAAAAATCGATTGGGAATCCCTGGGCATGGAAAAAGAAGACTCTGTACTAAAGGCTCCGTTTATCAAAGATTTTCAGGAATCTGCTTCCTTTACTCCGGACCAGGTGATTCCGATCCCCAAAGCCAAGGGCTGGCTCCTTATCCTCAAAAAGCAGTGACACCGCGTTTGACATGATTTTATTTTATATGGTATAGATGCAGAGAAACCAAATGGTGAAAAGGATATAAAATGTCTTCAGCTTTGATTCTTATCATCACAGTCGGCTGTTTCATACTGGGTTATATTTTTTACGGACGGTATCTGTCCAGAAAACTGGGTCTTGACCTGAAAAACAAGACTCCCTCCCACACCATGGGAGACGGGATTGACTATGTGCCTGCCAAATGGCCTGTTCTTTTAGGCCATCACTTTGCATCTATTGCCGGGGCTGCCCCTATAATAGGGCCTATCACAGCAGCTGTCTTCGGCTGGGTTCCCGTGTTTTTATGGATCATTTTCGGGAATGTTTTTATGGGAGCTGTTCATGACTTTACATCCCTTGTGGCATCTGTCCGTCACAGAGGGAGGTCAATTGGAGAAGTCATTGAAGAACATATCGGAGTCCACGGAAAACTGCTTTTCCTGATTTTCGCATGGTTCACTCTGGTGTTGGTAGTGGCCGCATTTGTCATTTTGGTCGCAAAGACCTTTGTGACCACACCTGAAGTCAGCACAGCTTCACTTTTGTTTATCATGCTGGCGGTTGTGTTCGGACTTTCTATCTACAGAATGAAGGCCAAATTAGGGATATCGACCCTTGTGGGAGTGGTTTTTCTTCTCTTCTGTATCTGGATAGGCAATCAATTCCCCATTATTTTTCCGGTAACTGAAGCCAGTGCCCAGGTAATATGGACCTGTGTTATTCTGGGCTATATTTTCGTTGCTTCGGTCACTCCGGTCTGGATTCTTCTTCAGCCCCGGGATTATCTGAATTCAAACCTTTTATACCTGGTTCTTATTTTCAGCTTCTTTGGGATTCTTATTGCGAATCCCTCCATCAAATTTCCTGCTTTCAGTAAATTTGTACATCCGGGTCTGGGTTCCTTGTTTCCTATTCTGTTCGTGACGGTTGCCTGCGGTGCCATCTCAGGCTTTCATTCCCTGGTAGCATCCGGCACAACAGCCAAACAGCTTAACTGCGAGCTGGATGCCCGTCCTATAGGATATGGAGGCATGCTTATAGAAGGAATTCTAGCTGTCATAGCCCTGATCACCGCTATTGTGTTGATTCCTTCTCAGTACCAGACGTTTTTTCCTCAGGGAGGTCAGGCCAATCCCATAACTCTGTTTGCCAACGGAGTGGGGGGATTCATGTCAAAACTGGGTATCCCCATGAAAATCGGTATTATCTTTGCAGCCATGGCTGTGGCTGAGTTTGCCCTCACTTCCCTAGATACAGCGACAAGGCTGGGGCGTTTTACGTTTCAAGAATTATTTCGCTCCGAAAACATGACTCCTGTGCGGAAATTTCTCACGAACAGATTTGCCGCCACGTTTTTTACCATTCTTCCCGGAGGAATTTTAGCTCTTTCAGGAAGCTATCAGGCCATATGGCCTATATTCGGTTCAGCGAATCAGCTTTTGGCTGCATTGGCCCTTCTTACCGTAAGTGTCTGGCTTGCTAAAAAGCGGATAAAAAATCGTTTTGTCAGGTATCCGATGGTTATCATGTTTGCCATCACTCTCTCCGCACTGGTGGTCCTTGTCCACAACAAAACAAAGCTGATCATCAGATTTTTTTCCCATCAGCCCGTACCTGCCGGCTTCAATCTGATTGGGACCTGTTTTCTGCTTCTGGTCGCACTGATGCTCTTTGCCGTGGCAGTCAGCCTGGTTTATCAGGCTGTCAAGAGCCTAAGAAGGTTCGATTGAAAATTACGGGAAATCCTCAGACCATTCCACTGCATTCGATAGGAACCTTGACTATTTTTACTCTTTTGATATTAAACTTGTATAATAAAATCCCGTACTTAAAATAAAAAAACATGAAGGAGGAGAGAGTATGGAAATAAAGAAAGTCTTGGTATTTATTTTTTGCTTGTACTTCATAGTATTATCTTCGGCCTTTTCCCAGAGTGCCGAGCAGGTAGGTGATATCTTCAAAGAACTGTCCTGGAGATGCATCGGGCCCGCAGTGATGGGAGGAAGAACGGTTGATATCGAAGCGGTTGAAGATAAGCCATGGATCATCTATGCAGCTATAGGCCCCAGCGGTGTCTGGAAATCCATAAATGACGGGATCACTTGGGAGCCTGTGTTCCAGGAGGAAAGTACGGTATCTGTGGGAGATATTGCTGTCAACCAGTCTGATCCTGATGTGATTTGGGTCGGAACAGGAGAAGCCACCTCCAGAAACAGTGTGACCATAGGGGACGGCGTTTACAAATCCACAGACGGCGGAAAGACCTGGGAACATATGGGATTAAAGGAGACACGTCATATAAGCCGGATTGTGATCGACAGGGAGAATCCTAATACTGTCTATGTGGCAGCTCTGGGCCATCTCTGGGGAAAAAATAAGGAAAGAGGAATATACAAGACCACGGATGGCGGAAAAACCTGGGAAAAAGTTCTGTATGTAAATGAGAACACAGGATTTGCCGACCTGGTCATGGATCCTTCGGACAGCCTTATTCTGTATGCTGCGGCCTGGGATTACCAGAGATATCCCTATTATTTTTACAGCGGAGGGCAGGGAAGCGGCATTTACAAGACTGAAGATGCCGGAGAGACATGGAAGCGTTTGGTCAGAGACCTGCCTGAAGGAATCATAGGAAGGATCGGGTTGGATGTGTCCAGGAGCAGCCCCAATGTGGTTTATGCTTTGATAGAGCATGAAGATGGGGGCATCTGGCGTTCGGAAGACAAAGGTGTGACCTGGTCGAGAACATGTGATAACGAGACGTTTATAAAAGTCAATTTCAGGCCCTTTTACTACAGCCAGATAAGAGTGGATCCCTCGGATGATGAGGTTGTGTATGTTTTTTCCGGCGGCCTGTTCGTTTCAAATGACAGGGGACAGAAGTTCAAAGCCATATCATCCGGTACTCATCCTGACCATCATGCACTCTGGATCGATCCCAAAAACCCTCAGCATCTCATCGATGGAAACGACGGGGGAATTGACATCACATATGACCAGGGGGCGCATTGGCGTCCCATCAAACATATGGCTTTGGCAGAGGTCTATCAGGTCGGATTTGATATGCGGGACCCCTACTATGTTTACTGCGGGCTTCAGGACAACGGAGTCTGGGGAGGCCCCAGCAACAGCCTGGATTCGGGCGGGATCATCAATGAACACTGGAACAGTGTGGGAGGCGGAGACGGATTTTACTGTGAAGTGGACCCCACGGACTATAATATAGTCTACGGGAACTCCCAGATGAACGGGCTGTACAGGTATAACCTTGAGTTAGACCGCAGCAAAGACATCAAACCCATGGCCCCCCTGGATGAACCTCCTTACCGGTTTAACTGGAATTCACCGGTCCTTATTTCTCCGCATGACCACAGCACCATATATACAGGAGGAAATTATTTGTTCAAAAGCGAGGACCAGGGTTATTCCTGGGAAATCGTGAGCCCGGACCTTTCCACGAATGACCCGAGCAAGCTGAGGGATTCAGGAGGTCTGATCACGCCGGATAACACGGGCGCCGAAGTGCACTGCACCATATACACCATAGCTGAATCTCCGCTGGAGAAAGGAGTCATCTGGTGTGGAACAGATGATGGCAATGTTCAGATAACCAGAAACGGGGGAGAGAACTGGAAAAACGTGGTTGAGAATATCCCGGACCTGCCCCCTCACACATGGTGTACGAGGATCGAGGCATCTCATTTTGATGCGGGAACTGCATATGCTGCCTTTGACGGGCACCGGAGTGACGACTATGCTGCGTATCTCTATAAGACTACAGATTTCGGGGAAACCTGGACTTCGATCAAGGGGAACCTTCCCTTTGGATGGATCCATGTGGTGAGGGAGGACCTGAGAAATAAAAACTTGCTTTTTGTAGGAATGGAATTCGGAATATATGCATCTCTTGACGGAGGAGAAACCTGGTTTTCATTGAACAACAATCTTCCCACTGTGGCAGTAAGGGATATCGCTGTGCACCCGAGAGAAAATGACCTGATCATCGGAACTCACGGCAGAGGCATCTGGATCATGGATGATATCCGGCCTCTTCAGGAGATGACCGAGGAAGTCCTCAACAAACCCTATTACGTCTTTTCAGTAAGGCCGGCCACAAAGCGCTTCATCTCTTTCAGAGGCGATTCCTCCAGCGGGGCTGTGTATTCCGGAGAAAATCCTGAATACGGACTGAGTATAAATGTTTACTTCAAGGAAAAACCATCCGGAAAAAACAGGATTTTTATTAAAAATAAAGACGGACAAGAGATTTATCAAATGAGAGTTCTTAATAAAGAGGGGGTGCGCCGGTACATGTGGAATCTGCAGTTTGTTCCGAGAACAGAAGAAGGGGAACCTGTCAAAACCGGAGGATTGGGGATGGTCTCTCCTCCTGAAGTAACGGCCGGAGAATACGAAATCGAACTCAATATAGGCGATGATGTGTTAAAAGAAAAAGGTGAGGTCAAACCTGTACCCGGATTTGAGATGGGAGAAGACGAAAGAGCTCTTCAAATAGAGAAGCAGGTGGAAGCTATGAGCCTATCCAGAAAAATGGGGCTGGCTGTCACAGGCGTCAAAAGCATCAGGAGGCAGATCGACAAACTGAAGGAATCAAAAGAAAAAGCAGAAGCCTTTCCAGAGGAAGCTGAAAAAGCGATCCAGGTCTTTGAGGAAAAATTCAGCGCGCTTGAAACAGACATCATTCCCAAAGGGATCGGTTACAGAGGGTCTCTGGAATATGCCCTAAGAGGCGGCTCCATAAGCGAGATGACTCTGATGCTGTCCCTTTCCATAGGAAGTTATCCATCGAGACCAACGGATACAGATGTCTTTATGCTGGAACAGCTAAAAGGCGCGGTTAAGGAGCTTTTGATGCGTATGAATGCATTGATTGATAAAGATATCCCTGAATTAAACAAAGTGCTGGAGGGAAACGGGATAAAAACACTCAGAGCACCTAAAAAAATCGAATATTAATAAAACCTGTTTTCACCGATGAAGGCCTCACTCGTATCGCAGGCTTTTAACCGGATTAACTGAAGCCGCCTTTACTGCTCTCCAGCTGACTGTTTTCCTTGGTCCTCTGTTCTGACATGAATGAGGCCAGTCCCAGCAGACCCAAACACGAGATGAATACAGCGAGGAAAGCAAAAGTACTGAAAATGTTCTTAACATTTCTTTCAGAGGAATACAATTGATCTATGGTCTGATCTAAAAAATGAATCTAATAAAGATAGCAATGTGACCGCCTGGCCCGTGGCTTACTGGGTAATGTCCAGATGGCTTCAGAACTTTGCTTATAGAACAGGTATCAATATCGGGACGTATTTTCTGGCAGGAAGCATAGCTTTATTGATTGCCTTACTTACGGTCAGCCATCAGGCCTTAAAGGCATCCCTGGCCGATCCGGTGAAGTCATTGAAATATGAATAATTTTTTATTCATTCTGGTAGCTGTCTTTGCTTTTTTTTGCCTTTTTTATCTTCATACATTTTTTGATCGGCTTTTTTAATGACGGTTTCTATGGTCTCGTCTGTTCCCGGCTTCAAGCAAGAGCCTCCCATGGCCAGGGTCAAAGGAAAATCTATGATATCCTGTTTTTTATTCCATTCATCAAGGTTTTTTCTTATTCGGCCAATAATCACACCGAATGGCTCCTTTGTTGTCTCAGGGAAGACAATTAAAAATTCATCCCCTCCGTAGCGCACAACCATATCTGTTTCACGAACAGTTTCCTTAAGTAAACGGGCTGTTTCAGCCAGCACTTTGTCCCCGGTCATATGAGAGAACCGGTCATTGATTTCTTTGAAACTGTTTATATCGATCATCAAGATTCCAAGAGGATGTTTGTATCTCTTGGCGCGCTTGACTTCTTTTTTTATGGATTGATCAAAATAGCGGCGGTTAAATAAACCGGTCAGAGGATCATGGACGGTCTGTGCGCGGAGTTTATGTTCCAGCCGGATTCTGGCTGCTTCCTCACGAAGATGTCCGGCTAAAATTTTGACCAGACTCACATCCTCGGGGCTGAAAGCTCTTTTTTTTGCGGAAAAGATCTGAATGACACCGACGTTGCCTATGGGAATGCTTATAAATGACCTTACATCTTCCCGGACTGGTTTCGCTTCTTTCCATCTTCTCAAATCGTTACCCTGTATGGTTTTGCGCTCGCGAAATGTCCTGCCGGCGATCCCTTCATCTAAATTAAAAGTTTTTAATCCCTCAGGAAGAGCTGCTCTGCTCACAGCTCTGGGCACCAGTTTATCTTTCTCTAAAACATAAAAAATACACAGTTCCAGCTTTAGAATATGCAGTGTCACTTCAAGGGCTTTATCCCAGAGCTCATCTTCTGTCTCGCATCTCTGGAGCTGGTCAACGGCTCTGTGAAGACTTCTCAGTTTGGTTCTCTCTTCAAGCAGTGCTTCTTCTGCTTTCTTGCGTCGCGTGATATTCCGGGCTAAACTGAGAATGGCTGTTTTCCCTTTATAAGAGACAAGGCTGGAGTTTATCTCAACCGAAATAACACGGCCGTCTTTGGTTTTATAGGAGGTCTCAAAAACCTTCACTTGATCTGTCTTCATCCCTCTTATAAGTTCGATTATTTTTTCCTTTTCCATGCTGGTATCGATGTCAGCAGGCCCCATGGAAAGAAGTTCTTCCTTTGTGTATCCCAGTGTTCTGACAGCTGTATCATTAACATAAATGAAGTTAGCTTCAAAATCTGTGACCCATATAGCGTCATTCATCCTGTTTAGCAGATCACTGTATTGCTTTTCGCTTTCTTTTATTTTGTTTTCCATCAGCACCCGGTCTGTAATATCCCGCATGACTCCGGTTATGAGGATTTCATCCTTTCTCTCGTCTTTCTGTGGGGAGAAGAAAGCTGAAAAATAACGCGTGCCCATCTCTGGAAAATCATACGATATTTCCTCTCTAACGGAATTTCCCTGAAGAACTCTATCAAAAATAGGTTTTAGGTTTTTATTGAAGCGGTCTTCATCTGCAAATTCAGTGATGCGGCTTCCTATGACCTGGGATCTATCTACAGAGTAATATTTTGAGAAAGCCTTATTTAAAAAGAGTAAAACACCGTTTCTATCAAGCGATATGATCAGATCTTCAGAGGAATCAATAGCTTCTTCAAGACTTTTTAGTCTCTCCATAAGCTCTGGAACAGGAATATTATTTTCATAATCAGGCTCTCTGATTTTCTTAGAATTTTTTTTCATTTGCTTTTTTAACTTTCTTTTTTGCTCAGTCAATTCCCTTTGTCTTTTTCCAAATAAAAGATAGAAGGATGGACGACTTTTGTCAACAGGTGAGGCCTCATAAAAAGTAAAAAAATATAATGAATCTACAGGCAACCTTATCAGCGGCCTGGCCATTGGGATGATCTGTGCCTTTTTGATTTTTTTTTGGGTGCAGCATGAGTTGAGCTTTGATCGATATAATGAAAAAGGAAGGAATATCTACAGGGTTCTCCAGCACATCCGGTATTCGGAGGTTGTGACCTGGGCCATCAACCAGGGACCTCTGGGGCAGGCGCTCAAAGAGGAGATACCGGAGATTGCTGAACAGGCCCGGTATTCTTTTGCCCGGTGGCGGATAAATCACAAAGATGAAATTTTTGCGTATATAGGGGGATATACAGATCCTTCTCTTTTCAAGATGTTTACTTTGCCTTTTGTTCAAGGGGATCCTGATACAGCGCTTTCTGATCCCCGGTCTGTGGTGCTGACCCGGGAACTGGCCCAAAAAATATTCGGCAGCGAGGACCCCATTGGGAAAATCATCAATGTGGCTGATGAGTATGATTTCAGGGTATCAGGTATTTTACAGGACCTTCCGGATAACACTCATTTCCGCTTTGAATTTCTGGCCAATATGAATTTGATTTTCGCTTTATGGATGACAGATTGGAGGCCCTGTACAGCGGAGAACAGCGGGTGGGACGGATCATCACTGTGTTTACGGGCTTATCTGTTTTTATTTCCTGTTTGGGCCTTTTTGGATTGGCTTCTTTTATCAAATTCTGGATATTCCTGGGGACAGGATTGGTGACATTAGGGATCGCGGTTCTCACGGTGAGCTATCAGTCCATACGGGCTGCCCTGTCCAATCCTGCAGACTCACTGAGAAATGAGTAAGGAAGCACGCCTTCAGGAGTTGTACTCTAATCACCCAGCTGGGGGAATTTGAAGCGTTCGATTTCACTGGGGATATGCTGTTGTTTCATGATTTGTTCGATTCTCCTTACGACTTCTGGGTATTTATCAGAGACATCATTCTGTTCATTGGGGTCTTTTTCCAGGTTATACAGCTCAATCTTCATGTTCCCGTCAAAGATATCTTTTCTTATGCCTTTCCATGGTCCTGTGCGCACGGCCTGCTGCCCGTTGTAAGCGGGAAATTCCCAGTAGAGAAAATCGTGAAATTTTCGTTTTCCTTTCCCGGTAAGAACAGGGACAAGGCTGAGACCGTCAGTGTCCTCCGGTGCTTTGGCACCGCTTAATTCGCACAAAGTGGGCAGCATATCCCAGAATGCTGAGATGTGATCCGTATGGGTTCCCGGCTTGATGATTCCCGGCCAGCTGGCGATCATGGGTATTCTAATGCCTCCTTCATATATAAAACCTTTGCTTCTCCCTTGTTCTTCACCGAAAATCCCGGCGCTGTTGAAAAATGGGGTATCTGCGCCGCCTGTGTAGGTAGGGCCGTTGTCGCTTGTAAAAATGATCAAGGTGTTTTCATACTCTCCGATTTGTTTGAGCTTTTGGACGATTTGGCCGACCTGGTCATCCAGATGAGTGATCATACCCGCATATGTGGCTCTGGGATACTGGCAGGGAAAATAATACCCGCCTGCATAGGGTTCTTCATCTCCGAACAAGCTTCGATACATATCCACATATTTTTTTGGAGCCTGGAGGGAAACATGAGGGATTGTCGTAGGGAAGTAGAGAAAAAAAGGATGGTTTTTGCTTTTTTCCATAAAATCCAGAGCTTTTTCCGCCATAAGGGCAGGCGCGTACTCATTAAGGCGAAAATCAGAATAGCTTTCAGGGTCATTTGGGTCAGCTCCTTCAGGAATGGTTGTGCCAAGAGGCACGAATTTGTTATCTAATGGGTATCTTTCTTCGTTTTCCCATAAAAACGGGGGGTAATAGGTATGGGCCCATCGCTGACAAATGTATCCGAAAAAGGTATCAAAGCCCTGCTTATTGGGAGACCCTTCACTGAACGCAGGACCCAGCCCCCATTTGCCAATACAAGCTGTTGTGTACCCGGCCTTTTTCAGAAGCTCGGGTAAAGTCACCTCATCAGAAGGAAGGGGGCGCTGTCCTTCCAGTTTGGGGTCTTCAAGCATTTTCTCAAAGCTCCATACATCTCCTCTTTCTCCCCATTCGTCATTTCCCCTGATAAAAGCATGGCCTGTGTGTTTTCCTGTCAGCAAAACACATCTTGAAGGCGCACACACCGGAGAACCTGAATAGTGCTGTGTAAACTTCAGCCCGTTTTCTGCCAGGTTGTCGATATGAGGGGTCCTGATATATTGTTGGCCGTAGCATCCCAGCTCCCCGTAGCCAAGGTCATCCGCTACAATTAAAACGATGTTGGGGTTCTTTTTTGGAGAGATGTCCGGATTGCCAAGGCATGATGATAAAGCAGCTGTTCCGATCAGAGTCCCTGAACTTTTAATGAAATCTCTTCGTTTCATGGCTTTTCCTAGGATTGTCTGGAACTGATGATAAATAATTGGTTTCTTATAGTCAATGATAAAAATTAGGTCTTGACTCAATCTGTTCTTTTATTATGATAAAACCAATAAAAAAAAGAGGATTGAAATGGATAAAATAAACTTAAAAGAGTGGGTGGAAAGAATAAAAGATCCCTGGGAACCCAAAGAGATTCTTTCATTCCATGATGTGGCTTTGCGGGTAGCCAAGATTCATGGTGCTTATAACTGGCACACGCATAGCCATGAAGATGAGCTCTTTCTTGTATTAAAGGGGAAAATTTATATAGACACTCCGAAAGAGTCCATTGAACTCAATGAAATGGAGTGCTATTTGGTTAAAAGGGGGACCAGACACCGCTCCCGTTCTGATAAGCCGGCCTGGGTGCTTCTGGTCGAACCTGTACGCACAAAGACCAAAGGCGAATAATTTATTCATAAAATCAGCCTGCACATCTCTGCATTATCCCACGATTGATTGGGATTTTAATGTCAGCATGCCAACAGACAAGGTTTATCTCTTTATTTCTGCTTTATATTTAAATTTAATGCAGGCTGATTTTACCTTACAGGCGAGCCGACCTCACAGCATCTGCTTCGTTGCAAGGCATTCGCGGTGAAAGACCACAGCTTCATACCCTGCGCCTCGCATCTGCAGTAAGCTTGGCTCATGAATAATCCAGGCTGATTGGTATTAATTGTATTATTTAAATCTTCGGGTTGAAAATTCTTTTTTTCTATAAAAATTAATGCGAAAGGATATGGATTTGCGGGGCACCATTATACAGGTATCTGTAAGCCGAACCCCCAATTTATCTGAAGGCAGAATGTTGAATACATATTTCTGTTCCTTGATATCCCATATCCCGTAACCGGGACTGAATCTTTTACTGGGCCACAGACCCATATTCCTTGCTTTCTCAGCAATGATGCGGTCGCTTTGTCTCGCTGTGTCTTCAACCGCTTCTGAACCGAGACAATCCAGTACAAATCCCTTCAAGATATCGCCTCTCTCCATGAGATTTGAGCATTCTTTCTCAAGCTCAGGGCCAATAGTGCAGAGGCACAGCGCTGTTTTTTCCGCTTCTTTAAAAACAGGGTGTTTGTTGGTCTCTTCATAGTCCAGAACCGTATAGACCGCTTTTGGTTTGATCAGATCAGGTAACAGGGGTTTGAGTTCTTCAAGATATTGACTGACCGAAGAATTGACTTCCCCTGTTTTTGCTTTGTATCCAAGGCGGACACGTATCCGATTCTCTTGAAGATTGACCTTAAGACCGTTTAAAAATATGAATTTTTTATTCATTTTCTTTATAATAAACTATTCATAAAAAAATGGCAGTGAAATTCAAATATGGCTTGTGCTCCCTTCAGATTTTTAACGCCATTCTTCTTCGTTTTTCTCGGCTCCTGCGTAACTCCCCCCGTCCGTGGGTCAGACATACTCGGAGCCCGGCTTTGCCGGGTTCCCTCGAAAAGCCTCATCCGAAGGCTAAATCTTCAATGTCGCTTCAGCCATACTTGAATTTCAGGAGGGTTTGAGCGGATATGGCTTGCGCTCCCTTCATTTCATCACGAGGAGCGCAGCGGCGCGGTGATCTCATCAAATACGAAAAATTGAGGAGAAAGATAAATGGCGGAAGGAGTGGACAGAGGACACCCTTAAAGAAGCTGTAAAAAGACTTAAAGATCTTAAGGTATAATTTATTTGAGAATATTATCTCATCCTTTTATCTCGGGAAGTGAGGTGAGCCCGTTTTTTTCAGCATCTGCCAGCATGATTTTTGTGAGCTCTTTTTGAATGCTTGTATCAATTCCGGACACAGGCTGTTCAAGGATCTCTTTGATTTTATCCGCAGCCCTTTGAGCAGCGGATTTTTTCCCTTTGCCTGCCCATTCATCATAGGTGTCTCTGTCTATTATGCCTGGGAAAATATGCTCTTCCCGGTACCATTTTCTTGTATGGGGCTTGGAGAGGAATTGAGATTCAGTCGTTATGTCTTGAAAAAGGTCAACGGCCAGAGGCTCATCTCTCTGTGCTATTCCTTTGACCAGCCTCAAGGCCATGCCGCAGATTTCATTGTCTATCACCAGTTTTTCCAGGCTCTGGCAGCTTTCAAAGTCCAGCATGCCGGGCCCTGATATGACATTGACTCCGGCAAGAGCAGCCAGAACAGCGCCTATTCCTGATTCCAGGCCGGCCTGGTTGTCGTTAAGTTTGGAATCACTGAGCCCCATATAAGCATGAGTGGGCAGATTCAAATACTTGCCTATTTGGGAGTAGGCAGAATCGATCATCATAGTCTCTATGGCTCCCATAGGAGTGGTGCCTTTGCGCATGTCAAAACTTGCAGGGGAACCCCCAAATATAACAGGAGATCCCGGTTCGGCCACCTGGCAGATGACAAGGCCGGATAGATTTTCTGCTGTGTGCTGCACAAGGGTGCCTGCCAGCGTGACCGGAGAGGTGGCGCCGGTCATGCCCATGGATATCAATTCTGACGGAATGCCGGTTCTGGCACTGTCAATAAGGCTCTGTGTCGTGAGGTTGCTCCATTTAAGAGGAGGGGAGGGGCACGCGTCAAATATGGCCAGAGGTTTGTCCGCAAGATTTTGTGCGCTTCCTCTTACAGCGGCCAGCATATCATGCATGGGCTTGAATCCTTCGACTCTGAAGGTGCCGGTGACAACCGGTTTTCTTGAGAACTGAAGCCCGATATAAAGACGGTAGCTGTCGCTTATGATCTCTGGGATATCACTGCTTATGATGCCCGTGCTCTGGAAATCGATGTTTTCCATCGCGTCCGTCACTCTTGCGAACCGGATAAGGTCCTCTGTTTTTGCTCTTCTCTGTGATTTTGATTCATGGTCAAGCACGGTAACAGCCGCAGAACCCGGATCAAAATGGATCTCATCGTTGCCCACCGTGAATTTCTGCTCTCCCTCCCTGTCATACAGTTCAATGACCGGAGGAGTCTCGGATAATGATTTTTCGACCAGTTCCTGCGGGATAAAAACCCTGTTTTCCGATTCGTCCGTTTTTGCCCCCGCGTTTTTCAAAAGCGTGAACGCTTCTTTGTTTTCCACGAAAACACCGTATTTTTCCAGAATGAGATAACTTTCATTGACTATTTTTTTTACGAACGCCTCATTTAAAAGCCTGTATTTCGGTCTTTGTGTTTTTATCATTTTTTTATCCTTATGTCCGTATGAGCGATTTTGCTATTTTTGCGGCAGCCATGGCGTTTTCTGCATATCCATCCGCTCCGATATCCTGCGCCCATTTGCTGTTTACAGGCGAACCACCCACCAGCACCTTGAACTTTCCGTAAAGATTTTTTGATTTAAGAAGCTCTATGAGATTTTTCTGTTTGAGCATCGTAGTGGTAAGAAGAGTTGAAACACAGATAAAATCAGCCTTTTCCTCAAGGGCCGTTTCTATAAAGCTTGTTATTTTCACATCCGCTCCCAGGTCTATCACATCAAATCCATTGGCAGAGAGAATGGAGGCTACAAGGTTCTTACCGATGTCATGGATATCGCCTTCTATAGTGCCTATGACCGCTTTTCCAAGGGTTTTTGCGGTCAGGTTTTTTTTCTTTAGCTCTGGCTGGAGGAGAGACATGGCCGCTTTCATGGTTTCAGCACTGGTGATGAGCTCAGGAAGAAAATAGTCGCCCTTTTCCCATAAATCACCTGCTTTTTGTATACCCGGGACAAATCCGTTTTCAATCACTTCATTCAAATCCCAATTTTCATCAATGGCCTGTATGGCCAGCTTCTGGGCGTCGTCTTTGTTTCCTTCCACGACAGCCCGGTTCATATCAGATAGTATTTTTTTATCTATCATTACAGCTCCTTGTGTTTTTTTTTCAAATTATATGCGTTCCCTTTTCGATTTTTATTGTATAGATTCCCGGCTCTTTCCCGAATTCACTCAGATACGCATTTTTGACGCGTTGGTTCACTCTGTCCAAATCATCTTCTTTTATCAGATTGATGGTGCACCCTCCGAATCCGCCTCCCATCATCCGGGAACCGAAGACAGCCTTTTCATTTAGTGTGTGTTCCACAAGAAAATCGAGCTCTCTGCAACTCACTTCATACTCGCTTTTAAGCCCTTCGTGGGTCTGAACCATTTTTTTTCCGAATGATCCAAGTTCTTTGTTTTTTAGGTCATCACAGGCGGCTAAAAGCCTTTCGTTTTCTTTGACCACATAATGACAGCGTTTGTATATCACAGGGTCCATTTGGTCTTTTAAAGATTCCAGAAAACCGGATGTGACATCTCTTAGGCTTTGTATACGGGGATTGTGGTTTTTAAGATAGGCGACTCCCTGTTCGCATTGAGCTCTTCGTATATTGTATTCAGATGAGGCCAGAGAATGAGAAACGCGTGTATCATAGAGCACGATATAGATGTCTTTGAAATCAAAGGGAAAGTATTCGTATTCAAGAGAGCGGCAGTCAAGCTTCATTACTTTATTCGGTGCACCAAAAATATTGGTGAACTGATCCATTATACCGCACTTGACGCCAACGAACTCGTTTTCTGCTCTCTGGGATAATTTCACCAGATCCAGTTTATCGATATGGAGTTGGAACATTTCATTGACACAAAACGCCAGCCCGGCTTCAATGGCGGCTGAGGACGATAATCCGGCTCCTATTGGGATGTCCCCTCCGAAAACGCAGTCAAATCCCGGGACTTCAAAGCCCATTTTATTGACCTGGTCGATGACTCCCAATAAATAGTTGGCCCAGTGAGCGCTGCTTTTTTTTAAAGACCCCGCAATAAATTCTCTGTATTCGTCCATGTCTATGGAATAGATCCGATAGAGGCGGTCCTTATTCGGGGAGACAGCAAAAATAATAGATTTATCAATGGCTGTGGGAAGGACAAATCCTTCATTGTAATCCGTGTGTTCTCCTATGAGATTCACACGTCCGGGAGAACGGACCAGCAAAGGTTTTGTTTTGAATCTGTTTCTAAATTGATTTGATACAGTGTTTATTATTTTATGGATCATTGAAGTACAAAAAATGAAATATCACAGATGACATGTTTACATCAGAGCAGGCTAAAAGTCAAATAATTCCTAGAATGACTTTTTTGAGGGATTTGTATTCGCTGATAAGGAGCGTTTTCCTTCGTTTCCATATCTGGCTTCTGTTTTTTCTGTGCTTTATGGCAACTTCTTCATTGCTTTCGTTTTTAAGCATATCTGATATGAGTGAGAAATCCTTCTGATTCCATCTGGATGAGATGGAATCAAGCACCATAAACAGCCTGTTGAGCTGTTCTGACAGGGATTCCGGCTTTATGTGAAAAAGTATCCTTGGATCCGTACTTCGCTTAGAATAGAGCTCTTTCCGTGCCTGCAAGATGCCCTCTCCCGTTAGATGAACGGATGTTTTTTTATTTAATCTGGAAGAAATTTTTCCATGCCTTATGATAGAGGATATTTTGAAAGATATGTTCCAGTCAATAATTGTTTCTTCAAAATAAAACAAAGATGCAATACACGTTTTTAAATTTAAAGGGATGCCCAGGAAATCATGGTCTATGGTTACGGAGTAGGGGGAAAGAATGTGTGAATGGAACATATGTGAACAGGAAGATGTCAGAGTTTTCAATATTTTATGGTATTCCTGAAGGGAATCATAAGGGATACCGGGAATATTACCGATGAGGATCAAATTTTCAGGCATTATGTTTCATATAATATGAAACATATGGAATAGTGTCAATAAATTAATATTTTATTAATGTATCATATAATATGATACGCAGTTCAAGTTTTTTCGATCATAAGCTTATTATGAAGGATATATTATAAGGATACATTATTCTGTTCGCGTACGGACATTGACTGTTTTTCAAGCTCACCCCCATAGTTGCTAAAATTTCGTATTATATGTAAAATCTATAGAATATAAAAATTAACCTGATAATGAAAAAGTCGAGGTTGCTGCAGATGCGAGGCACAGGGTGCGAAGCTGTGTTCCTTGCCGTTTTTTATGAATAGGTCAGGTTAAAATAAAAATAAGAGAGAAATAAAAATGATAAAAAGAATAAAAGAAACAAGCGAAAAGCGAATAGCTTTGCTCATTGACGGGGATAACGCACGGCCCAGTTTAATAGGAAAAATACTGACTGAGGCAGGGAAATACGGCTCCGTCACGATCAGGCGTATATATGGAGATTGGACCACATCGAATATGCAGGGATGGAAGAGTTCCCTCAATAATGCGGCTATACAGCCCATACAGCAGTTCAGATATACGGTAGGAAAAAATGCCACTGACAGCGCCATGATCATTGACGCCATGGATATATTGAACAGCAATCTTGTGGACGGATTTTGCCTTGTCTCCAGTGACAGCGATTACACAAGGCTGGCCACGCGTATAAGAGAGAAAGGGATATTCGTCATGGGCATTGGGAAGAAAACAACTCCCAAGGCTTTTATAAATGCCTGTAATATCTTTATCTATACGGAAAATCTGGCTCCGAAATCAAGTCCGAAAAGAAAAAAATCCGAGACGAGAACAAAAACCACTCTGGAAAAAACAAAATCCCTTGACCCTGTTCCTCTTTTAAAAGGAGCTTTTGATATGGCCTTACAGGAGGATGGATGGGCAAGTTTAGCCACCATGGGATTTTATCTTCATCAGCTCGATCCAAGTTTTGATCCGCGCACTTACGGATACAAGCAGCTGTCTCAGCTCATTAAATCCAATTCCCAACTCTTTGAAATAAAGTTCAAGGAAGAGGAGGGAGCCACGCATTTCTATGTCAGACTCAAAGAAAAGGCTGAATAACACGAACAAAAAGGAGGATTAGGATATGAAGATGCGGTCTTTTATAATTTTCCTAACCCTGACAGGTTTGTTTTTTATGGTGTTTTCCGTAAGCTGCCAACAAGAGATGAGAAAGGATTATGCCATTAAGCCTGTTCCTTTCACTCAAGTGCAGGTCACGGATTCGTTCTGGCTTCCCAGAATAGAGACCAACCGAAAAGTCACCATTCCCTTTGCGTTTAAAAAATGTGAAGAAACAGGAAGGATCAGTAATTTCGAGAAAGCGGGCGGTCTTATTAAAGGAGAATTCGAAGGAATCAGATACAATGATTCCGATGTGTATAAGATCATGGAAGGGGCTGCGTATTCGTTAAGCCTGAGGGATGATCCTGAACTTGAAAAATACATGGATGAGCTCATCACAAAGATCGCCGCTGCACAGGAGGAAGACGGGTATCTTTACACGGCCAGAACCATAGATCCGGAAAATCCGCCTCCCGGAGCCGGAGAGGAGCGGTGGTCCAACCTGGGGTCAAGCCATGAACTCTATAATGTAGGCCATATGTACGAAGCAGCTGTGGCTTACTTCCAAGCAACCGGAAAGAGGAATTTTCTGGATATTGCTTTAAAAAATGCAGACTTAATAGCTGAGACATTCGGGCCCGACAAAAAGAAGGATTTTCCGGGACATCAGGAGATAGAGATAGGACTTGTGAAGCTCTACAGGGCCACAGGAGAGAGTAAGTATCTGGAAATGGCTAAATTTCTCCTGGACCAGAGAGGGCGGATCGAACACCCCAAAAAGTTCTCGGAAGACTCTCCCTTTTCCATTTACAACCAGGACTGGTATCTCCAGGCTCATAAACCGGTCATTGAACAGGATGAAGCCATAGGCCATGCCGTAAGAGCCACGTACATGTATTCCGGAATGGCTGATGTGGCTGCTTTGACCGGAGATGAGGATTATATCAATGCCATAGACCGGATATGGGAAAATGTTGTTTTCAAAAAGCTCTACATAACCGGAGGAATAGGAGCCAGCCGGAAAGGAGAGGCCTTCGGAGAGAATTATGTTCTTCCCAATAAAACAGCTTATAACGAGACATGCGCGGCCATTGGAAATATCTTCTGGAACCACCGTCTTTTCCTGCTGCACGGTCACGCCAAATATATAGATGTACTCGAACGCACCCTTTATAATGGATTTTTATCCGGGATTTCTTTAAGCGGAGATAAATTTTTCTATCCCAACCCGCTCGAATCTGACGGTAAGTTTAGATTCAATCAGGGCGAAGCCACCAGGAAAGAATGGTTTGACTGCGCCTGCTGTCCCGGAAACATAGCTCGATTCCTTCCTTCTTTTCCAGGTTATGTGTATGCAAACACAGATGATTCCCTTTATGTGAACCTGTTTGTCGGAGACGAAAGCGTTTTGGATATTGGGAGAAGCAAGGTCAAAGTGATCCAGGAAACACATTATCCATGGGAAGGAAACATAAAAATAACCATGGAGCCTGAGAAAAGCCGTAGGCTTACTGTGTATATAAGAATACCCGGATGGGCCCGCAATGAGCCTGTTCCGAGCAGTCTTTATTCATTTGCTGATATTTATGGTGAAGAGCCTGTGCTTAAAGTTAATGGAGAATCGATCGAAATCATTCTGGAAAATGGATATGCAAAACTATCAAGAACATGGAAAAAGGGTGATGTCATAGAGCTTGATTTACCCATGCCCGTAAGAAAAATAAAAGCACACGAAAAGGTCGATGCTGACAGTGGGAAAGTGGCGTTCCAGAGAGGCCCTCTGGTGTTTTGTTTCGAGGGCGTTGACAATAACGGGCATGTGCTGGATCGTATTATAAAAAGCGAAGCGCAATTTAAATCTAAATTTGAGCCTGACCTGTTAAGAGGCGTTCCTGTTTTGATCGGGGAAGACCGGAACGGGGAACCTTTGATGGCTGTCCCCTATTATTCATGGTCTCACAGGGGAGCGGGGGAGATGGAAGTCTGGATCAAAGAAACAAATGAATAAGCCTTATTCTTCCTTACCTAAAAGCTGAATATGAATGTATTTGTAACAGGAGCTTCCGGACACATCGGAGCGAACTTGGTAAGAGAGCTCATCCGGCTAAAAAGACCAGTACGGGCTTTCATCCACGAAGACACAAGGGGAGTGCAAGGTCTTGATATAGACATCGTAAAAGGAGATATTCTCGATTATACCGGCCTCGTCAAAGCCATGAAAGACTGCGATGTTGTCTATCATCTTGCGGCAAGGATCTCAATTATCGGTGACAGACAGGGAATGGTGAGGCGGATCAATGTCAAGGGGACCCAGAATATCATAAGAGCCTGCAGGGAATGCCGCATAAGGCGTCTTATTCACTTTAGTTCCATCCATGCTTACAGCCCTTTTCCTTTGAATCAATACATAGATGAAACACGCTCTTTCTCAAATGCCCGGTCTCCGGCTTATGATTGTTCTAAAGCAGACGGTGCCAGGGAAGTCCTGGAAGCTGTGAAAAGCGGGATTGATGCGGTTGTCATATCACCGACAGCTGTCATCGGTCCGAATGATTTTAAGCCATCCCGTATGGGAAATGTGCTTATAAAATTATACCAAAGGAAATTCATATCTCTGATAAAAGGAGGGTATGACTGGGTGGATGCCCGCGATGTTGTCAGGGGAGCGCTTCTGGCTGAGGAGAAAGCAGAGGCAGGTTCACAATTCATCCTTTCAGGGCACTGGTCATCAATTCGTGAGATCGCTGAGATGATAAGGGAAATGAGAGGAATAAAACCCCCCTTTTTTACCGCCCCTTTATGGCTGGCGAGTCTGGCTGTTCCTTTTTCTGAAGCGGCTGCTCTTCTGCGGGGAAAAAACGCCCTGCTGACTTCAGAAGCGCTGAGAGCATTGAGAACACACCAGTTTATCTCGCGGAGACGAGCAGAAGAGTGTCTGGGCTACAGCCCCAGGCCTCTTAAAGTGACGATTCGGGACACCATAGAATGGCTTGAGAAAAAGGGGTTCCTGGATTGATCGGTGCCATCCTTTTCCACTGGATTTTGCTTTTCTGGACAGCGCTGGCTGTCATTGTGTGTATAAGCCTTTTTTTTGTGAATGCTCCTTACGGACGATATGCCAGGAGAGGGTGGGGCCGTACGATTAATCCCAAATGGGGCTGGTTTATCATGGAGTTACCCTCGTTTCTTTTGCCTTATCTTTTCTTTTTTTTCAGTCCCCGGAGCCAGGATATCACGGCTTTTCTGTTTCTGCTCATGTGGGAAGTCCACTATGTTCAGCGCGCTCTTATCTTCCCTTTTATCATGAAAAAGAGTCCTTACAGGATGCCGTTACTTGTTATGTTTCTGGCTTTGTTTTTTAACATTATAAACAGCTATCTCAACAGCGGTTTTCTGTTTGTGCTGTCCAAACCATACGGGATGGGCTGGCTTCTTGACGGAAGATTTATCTGCGGAGCGGTTTTGTTTCTCACCGGTTACATTATCAATATACATTCAGACAGCATCCTGAGAGGCTTGCGAAAGCCTGGAGAATTGGCTTATAAGATCCCGCAAAAAGGGCTTTTCCGTTACATCTCATCGCCAAATTATTTTGGAGAGATCATGGAATGGACCGGGTGGGCTGTGGCCACATGGTCTCTTCCCGGAGCCGCTTTTGCCTTGTGGACCACCGCAAACCTTGCTCCTCGAGCACTATCCAATCACAAATGGTATAAAAGAACCTTTCCGGAATATCCCTCAAGGAGAAAAGCTTTGATTCCTTTTCTTATCTAAAGAAAGCGCATGCGGATTAATTTGGCCATTTTGCGGATATAAGAAGGATTGGTACCGCAGCATCCTCCGATGATGTCCGCTCCGTTCTCAATTATTTTTTCAACATATTTTACGTAGTTGTCTGCGGTTTGGGAGTATTTTAATTGTCCCCCTGTAGTTATTTTAGGCTGTCCGGCATTTGCCTGGGCCATAACAGGGAGTGATGCGTTGTCTTTTATTTCTTTTACCAGTTCAGCCATTTCCCTGCTGTCAAGAGTGCAGTTGGCTCCCAGTACTGAAACAGCCCTGTTTTCAAGCTCTTTTACGCATTGGGAGACACTGTTTCCCATTTCCGTAAAGAAACCCCTTGGCGTGTTCTTAAACGTCATGGTGACGAAAAGAGGAAGTCCGCATGCCTTTCTGGCCCCTTTGATAGCGCACACCGCTTCTTTGAGGTCGTACTGGGTCTCAATAAGAAGAAAATCAACTCCGCCTTCAGAAAGGGCTTCTGCCTGAGCACAATAGGCATCTATGAATTCATCTTCAGTGAAATCCCCGTAGGGTTTGAGAAATTTTCCTGTAGGGCCCATGCTTCCCCCCACATATTTTCCCTTGGGCTTGGTTCCACAGGCAAGCTCTGCCGCCCTTTTGTTGAGCTCAGAGCATCTTTTTTCCATTCCAAAGGAGGCGAGTTTTATCCTGTTCCCTCCGAAGCTGTTGGTCAGCACAGCGTCAGAGCCCGCGTCAAAATACCTTTTATGGATTTTTTTAACGATATCAGGTTTTTCAATATTCCATGCTTCAGGGGGGCCTCCGCCTGTAAAACCTTTTTTGATCAGTTCTGTTCCCATGCCTCCGTCAAGAAGCACGATTCTTTGTTGGGCAAGCTGTAAGATCGAAAGACTCATCAAGATATTCCGTGAAGTGATAAAATAATAATCCAATACAGCTCATTAAGTCAACAAGCATGAATTATTCATAAAATATGTATGCGTATCTCTACACATTCAACATGATCGACTCGCTCATCATCCCTGTTCGTCTAAACTATCAATTTCAGATTAATGGATTATAAGCGGATATTATTATAAAATAATATCTGTGTTGAAGAGTGAGTGAAAACAAAAAGATTGATAAACCTGAGATTCTTCTCCATATCTGCTGCGGCCCTGATTCTACCGCTGTTTATGAGAGATTAGAGCCTCAATATGAAGTCATCGGCTACTTTCACAATCCTAATATTTATCCTGAAAAAGAATACCATAAGAGGGCGGAAAATGCCCTGAAGGCAGGAAGAGAATTAGGATTTAAGGTCATAATCCCTGAATACAATCCGGAAGAGTGGCTCAAAGCCGTCAGGGGACTGGAAAAGGAACCGGAAGGTGGGAAGAGGTGCGAAAAATGTTTCCGCCATAACCTTGAAGCCACGGCTCAAAAAGCTCTTGAATTAGGCATTTCTTTTTTCACTACCACTTTGACCATTTCCCCTCATAAATCATCAGATACGATTTTTAAGGTCGGGAGAGGAGTGGCCGAAGAATATGGAGTAATGTTTCTGGAAGCTGATTTTAAGAAAAAAGACGGATTCAAGCGCAGTGTGGAACTGTCCAGAGTTCTGGGACTTTACAGGCAGAAATACTGCGGATGTGAGTATTCCATGAAATAAAAGGACGAAATCCGATGAACGATTCTCAAAGCCGCTCGATCCATAAGAACTACAGCAGGGCCTTTGCCATCGGCATTGGTTTGAATATCCTTTTTGTGGGAGTTGAGGTCGTTTTCGGACTGATGGCCAATTCCTCGGCTTTACTGGCTGACGCAGGTCATAATGCCAGTGATGTTTTGAGTTTGGTTTTTGCCTGGACAGCCGCATGGCTTGCAACAATAAAACCAAAAGGAAAGTACACTTACGGACTGCGGCGGACGACCATCCTCGTGTCCATATTGAACGCGCTGCTGCTCTTCGGTGTTGTTCTTGTTATAGGCTGGGATGCTATAGGTAAGTTAAAAGATCCTGAGCCGGTGGCAGGTACGACCATTATGATTGTGGCCGGCATCGGTGTGGTGGTCAATGCACTCACTTCTTTACTTTTTTTCAAAGGGCAGAAGCACGACTTGAACATAAAAGGAGCTTTCCTTCATATGGCTGCGGATGCGGGGGTGTCCTTTGGAGTCGTGATCGCAGGGCTGCTTATAAAATTCACAGGGAAACAGTGGATCGATCCGCTCATATCATTCTTTATCATTATAGTCATATTTTGGGGGACCTGGAGGTTGTTTATTGACTCCCTGAACCTGGCGCTGGATGCGGTGCCCAGACATATTGATGCCAGTAAAGTTCGCCAGTTCCTT